>JANJUO010000162.1 GCA_024710535.1 bacterium | reverse complement strand
GATCCTCCTATTTTCGATTACAGTTTTTGCCTCTTCTTTATTGATCAAACCACTAATAAAAGTAGTCTGATTAATGTTTTCTTTGGCAATACGAAGAGTATCAAATTTGAAAATTTCCTCATATTCATCAATATAAACCGGTTCAGGCGGTTGCTTGTATTTTACGGCTAATCCAACGCTTATAGTATTGATTTTCCATTCGATAGTTTCAACGACATTATTAAAGCCATAAGAAAAATATGCTTCGGGAGCCAAAAACAAAGTTTGACTTTTGTTTAATGGTAAATTATAACTTGCACCTAATGTCAATCCAAAAAGCATTGAATTTGCTTTAGGAATTTTCCCTGAGAACGTATTTCTAATTCTTGAATAAGTATCATTACCAAGAGAATCAAGAAAAGTTCCTGCTCCAACAGGTTTGGAAATTTGTTCTTTTTGAGAGAAATCTGTTTTAATTAAATATGATAAATCTAATCCCAAATTAATTAATAATTTATCGCTAATCCAATAATTAAAAAGAGGTTGCAAAAATATTGCCTGCAAATCTGCAGAGATTGTATGCTCGAATTCACCTTCAACAGATGTACCGTTTGGAATCACCGTAGTTTTTTCTTTATACAGAAAATCACCGCTAATATCACTCAATCCGGCACGCAAAGACCAAAAACTATTATGCTCGAGCAATACACCAACTTTATAGCCCAAGCCTGATCCGCTTGTAAATTTTGGACAACAATTAGGAATTTCCGGTAACTTTGTAAAATTTGAATTATATTGATTAATATTAATATGACCAAATAAACCAATTTTATAATTAGTCTGAATTGCTTGATTATTAATATCGTCAGCAATTAAATTAGTGCAGGAAAGCAATCCACAAATAAGAAAAAAATACATGTAATTCAATTTCATTTGACTATCCATAACTTGTATCAAAATTTCAAAACGTAAAATATAATTTAAATAAAAATCCACAATTAGCAAAATAAAATCAACTTCAGCACTCAGCTGTATTTAAATTATATTGAATTTTTGTTTTTTTGCTAATTGGCAGTTGATAATTCTATTATCTCTAATTTGAAATCAGTCAAGTATGTCTAATCTAACAGAAATTCATCGATTTGGTGGAGCAGACATTTTTTAATGTTGTTCAATATCTACTTTTTCAATACATTTCTGATTAATGAATATGAAATCACCAAAATAAAAAGGTCTTTTGCTACTTTGGAGCCTCGGGGGAGGAACAGATTGTCCCGATAATAGCAAAAGACCCATAATTAAATTAATTTATTATCTATTCTTTGATAAATTTCACTCTTAATTTATAATTTTTCAATTCAAAAAAGTAGATGCCAGACGGCAATTCATCAGTCTTTAATGAAATTTGATCATTATTAACGCTTCCTTGTTTCAAATTTGCTCCATTAACAGCAATTATTGAATATTCATCATTAATAAATTTGCCAAAATTGATATTTATGAAAGAATTAGCAGGATTTGGATAAATCTCAACATCTTCTGCAAATATTTGATCTTCAACTGAAACAATCAATTCATTATATGATTTCAACTCACTACTGATTATCAATTTAGGAAGAGTTTTGAAGTAAACTTCGCAATGATATTTTGCTGTATCGTAATTGACTGTGATTGTGCGTTTATTAAGCGAATCGCCCATATAAACACTATCCTTATACCATTTGTATGAATTTTGGATATGTTCTTCAATCACAACCGTAATACTTCTTTCTCCGCCCGGCATTTGCTTTGCAGATAGTCTTAAAATTGTATCTTGAGGAAAATAGTGAAATGAATTGAGATAAGTAAAGTAAGATAAGTTATCCATAAAATCGACAAACATAAATTTATTATTATAGCAAGAAAAGTATTTGAATGCATTAGTATTGAACTTTGGAATTTTGCCATGAAAATTATTTTTAGCAAAATAAATTCCGACCAAATTCGGCAAGTTGCAATCTTGCAATATTCCAGATAGATTATTCGATTCAACATTTATAGATTGTAATTTCTGATGATTTATTGGTGGAAAAGAACCGCTTAATTGATTGTTTGCCAAATCAATTTGTATGAGTTTTGGACAATTAAAATCTGGAAATCCAGCTTTAATTTTATTGTTCTTCAATATCAAATATCCAATACTTTCACTATAAACTACCGGCAAAATATCTTCAAAATTATTATCATTGGCAAATAACCAAAACAAATTAGGAGCAGATAATTGTGGTACAATTCCATATAATTTATTAAAAGTAATATCTAAATATTGTAAAGAGTCACCTGTAATTTCTTCAACTTCTTCTTCAAAACTATTATTCGATAAAATCAAATAATTAACTGATGGAACAAAGGCATTCTTTAATCCACTTGTAAATTGATTGTATGAAGCATCAACATCCTTGATAACAGTTGAATTTATTTTAGGAAATACACCACTTATCTTGTTGTTTTTTATGTTAATTGATTTCAAAGAATCTAGGTTTATACTTTCAATTGTGCCATTAAGATTATTATAGCCTAGATTCAAAGCGGTTACAAAATAATAATGTGTTGTGTCAATTTTTGCTACTTTTAATGTTAAATTCCCCCATTTTGTTATAGCAGAATCGCTTGCCCAATTCAATGAATTTTCCCAAGTTGGTCCATTCAAAGTATTATAAATCCTAACAAGTTCGAGCGAATCTTTTGGAAATGCTTTGATTGGTATATTAATTGTTTCAAAAGCATAAACACTATCAAAATTAGCAGAAACCTTATCTTCCAAAGAAGTAAAATTCACACTCCAAAAATATTGTCTATTAGGCAGTAGTTCTATTGGGAGTTTGTAAATAGTATCTGTAACATCAAAAGCAGTTCCTCCTGTCATATTTTTATTTTCAGAAATAGCAAGAGTATATTTTTTTGCGTAATCCACTTTTGTCCATTTGAAAGTTGGATTCAGAGAAATATCTTTAGAATTATTTGCTGGAGCAATTTTGTTTGGATATGGGCTGAAATATTCCGAATAATAAACAGTATGTATTACTTTAGAAAATGAAATTTTGCATCTTAGTTTGGTTATTGGCTGACTTTTTGAATAAATCAATCCATTTCCAACAAGAATATTATTCTGGTCATACCATTCAAATTTATCGGCTATTCCATTATAATCAAGTTCTAAATTATAACTTGTGCCGGATTTTGTAGTTTTTATTTTATATACAATTTTTTGGTTTGCAAGAATATAACTTTTAATGCTTTTATTGTTAAAATGATTTGGAGCAATATCTTCAAAAATTAATTTATTCATCGAAAGATTAAGCATACCAGAACCGTTTATAAATTTTGAAATTTTAGTAAAATCAGGAATCGTATCGTGCAAATTATTATTGCTTGCAATGAAAGTATATAATGAAGGCATTGAAAACTTGCCAAATTTTTCAAATTCATTATTTGAAATATTGATTGAGCTTAAAACAGGAAAATCTAAGTCCGGAATTTTGCCATTAAACTTATTATAAGATAAATCAAGCCCTTTCAATTTTGGATGATTGTCAATAAAAAGTGGACCTGTATAATTATTGTTTGATAGTGTGAGTAGTTCCAAGTTTGGAAATACAG
>JANJUO010000134.1 GCA_024710535.1 bacterium | reverse complement strand
CAAGTCCCAACCCTGATAATCTGCCGAAGAGCCCTGATTGGTAAGCATTAAGGAAATTGCTTTAGCGAGATCCATTGTGGTGCCGCCACCAATTCCAATCACAGCCGATGGATTATTTTCGGAATAATTTTTTACAATTTGGGTGAGTTCATCAACATAATAAGTAGTCGGCTCGTCCACAGAACTTATCCATAGTAGTTTGTCATCATTTTTTAAAGGTATTCTTTCCTCAAGTGGCATTCCTTTGAAAACATCATCAACAACAAATAGAATGTATGAATTGCGATGCTCGTCAAGAATTGAGTCCAATTGGTTGAAACTTCCTCTGCCATATACAATTTTATCAATTAATTTAAAATTTTTAAACATAATTCGCTTTTATTTTTGTTAAACTAAACTTCTTAAATATTCATTTGCTTTATATAAATCTTCGGGAGTATCGATTTCCAATCCCATATAATCAGTTTCTGCCGCTCTAATTTTGATGCCATTTTCGAGAAGTCTCAACGGCTCAATTTTCTCAATAATTTCAAGTGTGGTTGGCTGCATTTTCGAAAATTCTATTAAAATATCTTTCTTGAAAGCATAAACGCCTATATGTTCATAGAAAATTGATTCAACATCATTATCTCTATTGTAGGGGATAGGTGCTCTCGAAAAATAGAGAACATCATTCTGCTTATCCACAACAACTTTAACATAATTGAAATCCTTCACTAAATTCATATCAGTGAGGCGTTGCATCAAAGTTGCAACTTTTACATTAGGATCGTTGAATTGCTCGAGCAACTTCACCAATGGCTCTTTTGCAACAAAAGGCTCATCTCCTTGAACATTAACAACGATATCAACTCCAAGATCTTCGCAGGCTTCAGCAATTCTATCACTGCCGGTGGAGTGATTATTTTTGCTCATAATTGCGTTACCGTGATTATTAACGATTTCATCGTAGATAATTTTGCTATCGGTAACGACATAAACTTCATCAAATAAATTTGTAGCAAGAGTATTCTGGTAGGTTGTAAGAATAACAGATTTATCTCCCAATAGTCCCATTAACTTGCCCGGGTATCTGCTTGCTTCATATCTTGCTGGAATTAAGGCAACAACTTTCATAATTTCAAATAAAATTTAAATAATCAATTAAAAAGAAATTAAAAACGTTATAAATTGTATTAAGTTGTAATTCTTAAAAATAATTTTTTATGGCAATACTTTTAATTGATAATAATGATTCATTTACATACAATCTGGTTCAATTGATTGAGCAATCCGGTTTTGAATGTGAAGTGATTAATGATGATTTTTTTAATAATTCAGAAGAAATTATTGATCATAAAATTGAGAATTATCAAAATATAATGTTCTCACCCGGTCCGGGATTGCCTTCTGAAGCCAGAGGAATGAGCTATGTTTTAAGTAATTTTAGCGATAGAAATATTCTTGGAATTTGCTTAGGACATCAGGCAATTGCAGAGTATTTTGGTGCAGAACTCAGAAATCACAAACTGCCATTTCATGGAATAAAATCAACAGCAAGAGTTATAAATCGAAGTAAATTACTTAAGGATCTGCCTGATCATTTCAAAATTGGAAGATACCATTCGTGGTATGTAGGAATTGATAAATTTCCGAATTGTTTGGAAATAAATTGTATTTCCGAAGATGGCACAATTATGGGATTTAGCCATAAAACATTGAATATTTATGGACTACAATTTCATCCTGAATCCTATTTAAGTGAATTTGGAATTGAAATAATAAAAAATTTTATGACTTTGGCAAAGTGAGAATAAATTTTGTTCCCTTTTTTAGTTCACTTTCCACACGGATTGTGCCATTATTTTTCTCTGCAAATTCTTTGCATAAAATCAAGCCCAAACCGGTTCCTTTTTCGTTATTAGTTCCACGAGTTGTTACTTGCTTATCAATGCGGAACAATTCGGCAAGTTTTTCTTGCGACATTCCTACTCCGGTATCCTCGATCGAAATCTCCCAAATATTTTCTAATTCAATACATTTAATGTAGATATTTCCATCATTTGGAGTAAATTTTAATGCATTAGAAATGAGATTTCTGAAAATAGTTTGCACCATTTCTCTATCTATAAATGCATAGGAATTTTTGAATAATCCATTATGTATTTTGATGTTCTTATTATTGGCTGATAATTCAGAATGAGAAATAATTTTATTAAGCAAAGGATATAAATCAATATTTTGTTTGTTTATATTCACATCACTATTTTGCAATTTAGCCCATTCAAGCAAATTATCAAGTAAATCGAATGCGGCGGCGGCGGCTTTATCCAGACTATTTACAATTTCAATTTTATCCTCTTCGTCAAGCTCTGCCCAACTTTCTTTCATTAATGAAGTTAATTGACCAAAAGAACCAATTGGATTCCTCAGGTCATGAGCAATAATCTTGAAAAATCTATCTCTCATTCTAATGATTTCTTTAAGATTTTCTTCCGATTCGCTCAATTTAATATTAGTTTCATTCAACTTAACTTTTTCTTCTTCCAAGAGTTCACGAGACAGATAAATTTCTTCTAACAATTTAAATATTTCTTCCTCAGACTCTTTTCTGACTGAAATATCTCTTATAATGGCAATTGATGACCATTCATTATCTATCTTTACAGCAGATAGAGAAAGTTCAACAGGAACAATATCGCCATCTTTTTTAATAGCATTCACTTCGTAAGTTTTATTAACTAATCTTCCTTTTCCAGTGGCTTTAAATTCAGGAAATGCTTTAGCAAAAACCGAATAATCATTTTGTGAGGAAAGAAGTTGATGAAGATTTTTACCCAATATATCATCAATTTCATAACCAAAAATTTCTGTAGCCGCTTTGTTCCAATATGAAACTCTTCCAGCTCCATCCATCATTACAATTGCATCGTGAGCATGCTCTGTAACTTTATGCAAAATTAATTCATTTTCAAATAAATTCTGTTCGGCAATTTTTTTATTGTTGATATCTACTATCATTGTGAGAACTGATTCCACTTTGGAATCATTTTCTGTCATAATCGAAGTAGATTTCATCACCCAAACCGAAGAGCCATCCTTACAAATATATTTTTTTTCATAAGTATTACTTTTTTGGTAATTTTGGAAAATATTCTCATCCTTCATAGAAGTTAAATTTCGGTCATCAGGATGAGTTATATCGATTTCCTTCATTTTGAGCAACTCACTTTTAGAATATCCGGTAATTTCAGAGAAGGCATTATTGATAAATTCAAATTCGGAATCTTTTCTATGAATTGCAATTCCAATAATTGAATTATCAAAAATTGTTCTTAATTTACTTTCGCTTTCTTTTAGTTGAAAATAAGTATTCTTAACTTTGGTAACATCGCTCAATACTCCATATAATATCCTATTTCCATCATTTGACAATTCAAAATTGGCGTTATCTCTAACCCAATGAATCATTCCACTTTTAGTGATTATTCTATATTCAATAGACTTTTCGAATTTATGAGTATCAGCAATATTATTGATATTATGCAAATATCTATCTCTATCATTCGGATGAATAATATCTATGAAATTAGAATGTTTATCTATGAAATGATGTGTAGAAAAACCTGTAAGTGTTTCTATATTCGAACTTACATAAAACTCGGTTTTTTCATTTAATGAATTTTTCTTCAATGACCATACAGAGTCGGGTATTTCCGAAATCAAACTATCATACTTGCGAGAAGAATTAATCAATTTGATTTCCATTTCTTTTTCTACAGTTATATCTTTACCGTAGAAAATCAAACCGGTAACTTTGTCATCGGATGTAATCGGATTAATTCTAAATTTATAAAATACCAAATCGCCCTTATTGTTCAAAATAGGGAAAATTTCTGTAGAAGATTCACCATGTCTTGCCTTGATGAATCGCAAATTTACCCAAGTTGCTAATTCATTTTGTGGGTTTGAATTGATGGAAACTTCATGATCAATATTAATTCCAAAAAGTTCAAAATACTTATCCTTGAATGTGGAATTGAAATTAAGAAGATTTCCTTTTGAATCAAAATATGCAATCAAATCATCCGAACTTTCGAGCATTACAGATAAATTCAACTTTGAGTTTTCGAGTTCGGCTTGAATTTCCTTTTCTTTGCTAATATCAGTAATTGTTAAAAAATATTCTTCTTTTTCGTGATGATTGCAAATCATATTCATAAGAATTACAATATCTTGATTGTTAGCTTTCAAAATCATATCGAAACTAACTTCATCATTTGATTTCGAAGCTTCAATTTTCTTAAAATAAAAAATATCTTGTGATTTTGGATGTATATATTTTGTAAGGTTTGTATTCAAAATTTCTGATTTTGATAAGTTCAATAGTTTGGTTGCCGCTTTGTTTATTTCAACAATATTTCCATTTTCATCAATAGTCATATAACCAATTGGCGCCAATTCATATAATTCATAGAATTTAAGATGTTGGGCTTCAAGTTTGTTTCTTGTGTTAAGTAATTCTTCATTTTGAAATTCGAGTTCAATATGATAAATTGAAATTTCTTCCAAAATTTTCTTCAAACTTGATTCATCTTTATCAATGATAAATTTATCAAGATACTCATAAGCTTTGAATTTTAGGTCATCAAAGCCCTGAACAGAAAAACTATGACCGGAATTTTTTGATTCTGAAATCTCTCTGATAGAATTTTTTAAAGATTCAGAATTTAAATTTGTAAGACTATCGCTCATTTTATAAATCAAAATAAATGCAAAATATTATTTAGAAACAGGAATCTTACTGATTAGTTTTATATCCTTTGGATTGGTATAATCGAACTGATAAAGACCATCTTCGGCAACTACAATTGCAGAATTGCCCATTGGTATAATATCATAAGTGTTGAAGTCCGACTCCCAATCGAGTAATTTTATATCAGTTGGCACGCTAACATCAAATACCTTCAGTCCGGATTTACTGTCGCAAATGGTTAAAATATTATCTTCAATTCCCAATCCTAATGGTCCTTGCATCGGATAAGATTTTATAAGTTTTGGTTCGAATATATTTGATATGTCAATTATATCTAATTGATTTAGATTGTTTCCGCAATTATTACCGCCTTTCAATGTTACATAAGCATACTTATCATTAGCAACCACTGGATCGCAAGCTCTAAAATGATTAAATTGACTAATGAAAACCGGATTCCAAGGTGTCGAAACATCATAAATAAACATACCAGTTCGGGAGCCAATAAACAATTTTCCCTTAAAAGGAAATATTGTTTCAATATTCCAGCCAATATTTATTTGAGCCCAAGGTTTTGGATTGGACGCATTTTCGATATCAAATGTTTGCAATGAAGTATTGCAAACTGTATATAAATATTTGTCGTAAATTGTAAATCTTGCCATCGAGCCACCTTTTCCAGATGAACTACCGCCTTTGGATGCATCGTTAGTGGCAGAACCTTCCATAGAACGAATAGGAGAGGTAAGATTATCTTCGCAATCATTAATTTTATAGGTTATAATTGTATCAACTAATTTGTATGTAGTTAATGTATTGGTTTTTTCATCTAAATGAGCCCATTCGGAAGTCAGAGGAGAGTTGAAAATAGCATTAATTCGCTTTTCAAATTTTGGCTGAGCAGGATTTGAAATATCAAAGGTTAACAAATCAACATAACTATCAGCATATAAATAATTATTTTTTACAGCAATATCGCCATTTCCGGGAATAGTTATGAAAGAAATATTTGCCGGATTGCTTGGATTGGAATTGTCTATAATATGAACACCAGCATTTTTTTCGCAAACTAAAATATACTTACCAACAGTATAAATTTTTCCTGTCGATTTCAATTGTTTTGGAGAGCCAATCTTTACAGAGTCGCGAACCTTTTCCATTGGAATTTTTACTTCTGCCCACATTTGCGTTCTATAACTTTCTACTCTTGAAGAGCAACAGCCCGAAATGAATAATGAAATCAGAGCCAATAATAGAAATATTCTCAAAATTGATTTCATATTACCATTCCCCAAAATAAAATTAAAAATTTTCTCTTTTAAGTTTGTAAATATAATGAATTTTTTCTAATTAACAATAGAAATTTACGAAGTAATTGCTTTGAGATATAATATAAAATAAAAGTTGCAAATAGTTCATATTTATGCAAATAAGATTATTTTTTCTGATTTATGGATTCACAATTTGCAATTTTGATGTACATCGAATTTGGGAATTCTCTTTTTAATCTTGCAAACATAAATTCGGCAGTAGATTTGTCGTTTGTAAAGCAATAAAGTTGTCCTAAACGAATTATTGCACGCTCTCTGACGGAAATTGTTAATTTATTATCAGCAAGCAATTCCCTATAAATTGAAATTGCATCTTTTGCTTTTCCATTCATAACAAAACATTCTGCTTCGTAATACTTTGCCTCATAATATAGCGAATCGCCAACTTCGAAAATACCGGCATAAACAGAAATTTTTTCGCAGGCAGATTCATAGTTTCCTTCTTCAAACTCAGCAACAATTTCATCTAAATCTGAATTAATATCACTTTTGTGAGCATTCGACAATACAGGTGGCAATACAACAGTTAAAGTATCTTTGAATCTTTCGAACGATTCAAATTCATTAAGAGAATTATCAGACTGCTCCGAAGAATTATTTTTTGGAGATTTGCTTTGCCTTTCCTTTTTATTTTTTGGAGATTTTGCCGTTGTATTTGGAGAACGCATAGCAGAGCAGGATGCAATAAGCAAACTTAGAATTACTAATAATATTAAATAGTATTTTTTCAAAAAATTATCTTAATTAAATTCAACAATCAAAAATTTCCGAAGTACTTATTCAAGAACTTTGGGAACCTTGTAGAAATTATCGTTCTTTTTGGGTGCATTCTTTAGAGCTGATTGAATAGAAATACTCGGTTTTGCAATATCTTCACGAAAAACATTTTCAATATCGCTCACATGCGAGAGTGGCTCAACATCTTTCAAATCAAGTCTATTTATTGTATCAACATATTCCAAAATATTTTTGAATTGGATAGCAAATTTATCAATCTCTTCAGCATTGAATT
>JANJUO010000131.1 GCA_024710535.1 bacterium | reverse complement strand
ATTGTTGTAGTATGTCCATCAATAGAACGAGCTGTAAATCCTTGTGTAATAATACGTTTTTTTTGCTTAAGAATAGGCAAGATTTTGCTGATTTTTTCTGCACAAAGTTCTGGTATGATTCCTGCTTGATTGTAATTATTATCAGTTACAATTAAATTTCCTGAATCGATACATTCAATATCTGAATTTTCAAAATATACAGTAGAAATTATTGATAAAGCAATCTCCTCGCCAATTGCGAGAATGGAATCTAATGTTTTTTTTGACAAAAATCCAGTAAGTGAAATCCCTCTGATAAGTCTTAAAGCCTTATTTTTAATCGGTTTAAGAGATAATTTAATTCGATTAAAAGATTCTGGAATATTCAATTCCGAAAATTTCAAATGATTATTGAAAATTTTATCAATTGCAGATTTTGCAGATTTATAATCCTTATTTTCTGCCAAAATTGCTGCATTTTTCAATTCACGTGTTGTTAGATTGAATGCAGAGATAACAAAAACTGCAGGGGAATTTTCAGTTTTTACCAATGACAAAAATTGCGAAAATCCATCGCTATTTCCCAGAACAGCACCGCCAACCTTATATATTTTTATGCTATTCATTTATCGTAAATTTACCTTTTCAATCTTTTCTAAGTTATCGGGATTTATTACATCTAAAGAAATTTTTTTATTGTCAACATTAAAAATACATAATGCATGCTGGTAAGAGAATTTTTTCAAACTTGATTTCCATGGAGTATCTTCCATAGCATAATATGGGGCACCCATTGCTCCATTTGTTATTTGCCAAAATGGACGAGATATTTTGATGCGACTTTTTGTCCAATCATTTGGATAAATATTTGTATTTTCAGTGATAAGTAAACGTGAATAATTATGCTCATCACCACACAAAAGTGCAACTGTTTTTGCACTACGGTTTATCATTATATCCAAAAACTCATCTCTACGTTCAATGATACCTTTTTCGACCGGTTTGCCGGCAATGTATGGACGATATTCATTATTTCCATTATACCACATATCATCAGCCACATGCCCGCCATTTGGAAATGCTGGAGTGTGTATAGTAACAAAAATATGGTCTATATCCTTATCTTTTTCCAAATTACTTATAGTTTGCTCGAACCATTTCAATTGGTTATCCATAATATAACCATGCAAATTGCCACCAATTATTGGTATCCATTTTTTGTCAACTGTATATAGATAATTTGAATTAAGAACAACCATAGCAATGTTATCATAAGTATAATAATACACCGACTCTTTATATGGAGGGAAATCTTCTGAATTATTATCGAGATCGTATTTGGAGCCATCTTCGCTAATCAAATCACTTTTGAAACCCACAAATTCATCAGCAAAAAAACTCTCAGAGGAATTTGTTTTGTATGGAAAATTATTAATTCCAATTCCATAAAAAGTATCATCATCAAAGTGCATAACATAAGCTTCATGATTTCCCATTCCCAAATAAACCGGCATTTTGTGAGCAAAAGGTTCGATTGTTCTTTTGAAATTTGCATATTGCAAACGTAATTCATGAGGATGCATCAGATACCCTTGAATAACATCACCTGTAAACTGCCAAAATGCTGCATTGTTATAAGTGGCAAGAGCACCTGCTTTCTTCAAAATATAACTATTTACTCCCCAAATTGCTCTCTCACCTCCACCTTTGCCTTGCCTGCAATCGCTGGCAAAAGCAAAATTAAACGGCTTGCGGGTGCCGGGTTTTGGTGAAGTTGTAAATTCGTATTTCTCTGTGTAATCAGGCAAAATAATTTCATATTCATAATTTGTTGCAGGTTTCAAATCCGTAATAGTAAACTCATGTTGATATTCAGGCGTTAAATCTGATAAAATTTGATTGTTAATTCTTACTTTTGTAGTGCTTTTGAAATTTGTTTTGAAACTAATAACTGCAGATGTATGAGTAACCTGATTAATAAATGGTCCCTCTGTTACAGACAAAACTAATTCAAATGGACCTCTGCCCTTGAAAAAAGCTTTGCCATCATACAATATCACTCCATCTTCGTTGATAACACGATACCCAAATTTGAATTTTCCAGTCTCCATAAAATTTGCAATATCATGCTTTTTGCTTATATCCGACAAAATATCAATTTCCGCCTTTCCCTCTTTGATTTTAGCAGTATTTTTGAAATATATAGGATAATTTGCTTTTGTATCATCAATCGGATAAAATCCCCAAGTAACATTACCATCTAATTTTTTGTTTCCAAAATCAAATTTAATTCCATTAGTCGAACCCTGAATGCAGTCTGTAAAATTATTAATAACATATTTTGGCTGAATCTCAGTTTGTTTAATTTTCTTGTTATTCTCTGGATTTATAAAAAAGATTTTATCGTTTGCTTCCTGCAAATTTGTCAAAATTTTTGGAACAGAAATTTGTGCGGTTAATAAAACAAAATTTGTAAATAATAAAAAGATTATCGCTTTCATAAATTATTCTAAATAAAAATATAATAAAATAAGATTCAAAATTAATCATTTTTTATTGAAATTTAAAGAATTTCAAAGTAATCGCAAAAAAAATGCCGGCAAAGAACCGGCATCCTTCATCGAGAAAACTTCACATTAATAAAGAACTTTATAAATTGGACCTTCATTTGTAAGCGTACTTTCAATCAAACTTAATCTAAAAGTACTCATTAATCCAATATTTATTTCTTTATAATTATTAAATACATTTATAAATTCAGGAGTATAAGTCTTTATTCTCAATAGAGATACATGTGGCTGGAATTTATTCTTTTCTTTTGGAAAACCAAGACTTTCCATATCTCTATCAATTTTATTAAATGACTTAAAAATGTTTCTTTCATTATTGAAAATCTTTACAAAAAGTGTACGAGGTTTGTTTGCATTTGGAAAGCAACCCATACCTTTAATTGAGATTACCGATTTGAATTCTCGTAAAATTGGTCTTAATAAAGTATAAATCTCGGGAATTTTTTCTACTTCTACATTTCCTAAAAATTTATAAGTAAAATGCAAATTTTCAAGTTCAGTCCATTTACCTGTACAAACTTTAGAAAAGTCTTCTGCTATGTTGTTGAAAACAGGTGAAAAAAGTGTGTTATCAACGAATGTACCAAGAAAAAGTCTTTTAGTTTCCATATTTCAAAAATTTAGTTTTAAAAAAATACAAATTAAACAAAAAAAACAAACTATCCAAAAATTATTATAAAACAATTTTTTTGTTAAATAGTATTCAAAAATGCTCCATCAACTGCAATTGCAGTTCCATTTATGTAAGCGGCAAAATTTGAAGCCAAAAAGCCAGCTAAATTAGCAACTTCTTCAGGTTTTGCCAATCTGCCAGCCGGAATTTTTGAAGTGGTTTGCTTCAAAATTGTTTCATAATCAGTGTTCGCATTATCCGCCAATCTGTTGAATAAATAATCAAGTCGCTCTGTATCTGTGTATCCGGGCAAAATACTATTCACTGTGATGTTGTTGATAGCTAATTCGCGTGAGAGCGTTTTTGCCCAGCTTGCCATCGCTCCTCTTAATGTATTCGATACACCAAGATTATCAATTGGCTGCTTTACACTTACTGAAATAATATTTATTATTCTACCAAAAGCATTTTCTATCATCCCCGGTACAAGTAATTTCGTAAGCAATTGACTTGCAAATAGATGATTCTGCAATGGTTTAAGAAAATCATTGATTTCAGCATCTATTAATTTGCCTGATTCTGGACCACCTGCATTATTAACCAGAATATCAATATTGCCGATGATTTTTAAATGATCTGAAATAGTGCTCTCAAGTAAAGGCAAATTTCCTAAATCTAAGGCATAATGATAATAATTACCGGAATACTTACTTCGATATTCATTATTAATTGCGAGCAATCTGTCTTCATTCCTTGCAATTAGAACAAGGTTTGCACCCATTTCGGCAAATCTGTCGGCTATTGCTTTTCCTATTCCTTTGGAACTGCCACAAACTAATGCAGTTTTTCCATCAAGTCTAATATTCATAATTTATCTGCTAATTTCCAACATTCTTTCTAACGGACTTAGTGCTTTCAATCTGGTATCTTCATCCATAATTATTTGTGGCTCGAGTGTTTCAAGTGCTTTTATCATTTTTTCGATAGTATTCAATTTCATATAAGGACATTCATTACATGAGCAGCCGTTGATGTTTGGAACTGCATAAAACTCTTTCCCGGGAGCTTTTTTCTTTAATTCGTGAATTATTCCTGATTCGGTTAAAATGATAAATTCTTTGTCGTCACTAATTATTGATTCTTGAATAATTTTTTGAGTTGAACCAATAAAATCAGCGTAAGCCAAAATATTTTCTGGACATTCGGGATGAGCAAGAACCACCGCATTGGGATATTTTTTCATTAAATTCATTACTTCAATTTCAGAAAATATCTCATGTACCTGACAAGAACCATCCCAAATTACCATATCTCGACCGGTTTTCTTCTTGATATAAGAGCCAAGATATTTATCAGGAGCAAATAAAATTGGTGTATCGTGCGGCACCGAATTTACAATCAATTCAGCATTCGAAGAAGTGCAAATTATATCAGACATTGCTTTAACATCTGCACTACAATTAATATAAGAAATAACAGTATGACCAAGATGAGCATTTTTCCACTCGAGAAATTTATCTTTCGGAGTGGAATCTGCAAGCGAGCAGCCGGCATCCATATCAGGGACCAATACAATTTTATTTGGATTTAATATTTTTGCAGTTTCAGCCATAAAATGTACGCCACAAAATAAAATTACATCTGCTTCCACTTTTTTTGCTTGTTGCGCCAATTGAAGAGAATCACCCATAAAATCGGCTATATCCTGAATTTCTGGAGATTGATAATAATGAGCAAGAATAACAGCATTTCTTTGCTTTTTTAATTCTAATAGTCTTTCAATCATATTTCTTTTATAATCAAAAATAAAATGTAAATGAAGTTTATGGGATTTGATTATTGTTATTACAAACAAAAAACCCCTTGCAATTGCAAAGGGCTTTTTGAATTTAATTCACAAATCAGAATTATTTGGTAATTACCATTTGCTTTCTGTCTGTAAAGTGTCCTGATTTCAATTCATAGATATAAACGCCTGAGCCAAGTA
>JANJUO010000113.1 GCA_024710535.1 bacterium | reverse complement strand
TCAATCTCCCGAAACGGCTCTTATAGACGGCTATCAAAGCGTCAAACCTGAAATAGTTAAAGAATTGATTAACTTTATTAAATATAAATTATAGAAAATGAACTTAATAGAATTAAATCATCATAATGGAATTTCGAAGATCTTCGTTAATAAACCTTATCAACATCTAACTGAATTAGTTGATGAAAGGGAATTTGTTGTTATCACTGACACAAATCTTATTAAGATTTATCAAGACTTTTTGTGGAAATTCAAAACCATAGTTGTTCCCGCTGGAGAGCAGTTCAAAAAACTTTCAGAAATCGAACAGATTTATCAAAAATTGATTGATTATGAAGTAAATAGAGAGTATTGTTTAATTGGCTTCGGTGGTGGAGTGATATGTGATATTGCTGGATTTGTTGCCTCTACTTTTATGCGTGGATTAAAATTGATCAACATTCCAACTACTTTATTAGCACAAACAGATTCCGCAATTGGCGGCAAAAATGGCGTGAACTTCCTTCAATACAAAAATATTATCGGAACATATAACCAACCTGATTATGTGATTTGCGATACCAACCTTTTGAAAACATTGCCTGAAAAAGAAATTAGAAGTGCTTTGGCAGAATCTATCAAAGCAGGATTGGTTTATTCCGAAGAATTTTTTGTATATTTCGAGAATTTAAATCAAAAGATTAGCTCTCCGCAAAATTTAATCAGTATTATCTTTGAAGATGATATTTTAGAGAATATAATTAAAACTGCTGTTCAAATAAAGGTTTCCGTTGTCGAAAAAGATGAGTATGATGTTAGCAATAGGAGAATTCTGAACTTTGGACATACTATTGGGCATAGTATAGAGAGCATTTACGGAATGAGACATGGAGAGTCTATCAGTATAGGAATGGTTACTGCGGCAAGAATTTCGAATAAACTCGGATATTTGAGCGATTATGATGTTGAAAGGATCAAAAATCTCTTATCAAATTTCGGTTTGCCCGTAGATTTCATATTTGACATCAATTTAGTGATGAAGTTGATTGAAAAAGACAAAAAAAGAAGCTCTGATAGTATCAATTTTGTGCTATTAGAAAGAATTGGAAAGGCCAAAATTGCCGAATTAAGTTTATCAAATTTAAAGAATATACTAAATGATTTGTATTAGCATAGGTCATCAAGACTTCGAAACTTGCAATAGTTTGATTGAGAAGTATGAATTTGCTGAAATTCGTCTTGATTTGTGTAATTTCTCAAAAAAACAGAATCAGCAACTATTCAATAGAAGCAAAAAAATGCTCGCAACCTATCTGGTTGATATTATTACTTTTGAATCAAAAGCGTTTACGGAATTGATTGATGCAATAGATTTAGGTGCATCAATGATAGACATCAATATTCGATGGGATATGCAGGTGATAAAAGAATTAATTTATTATGCACGAAAAAATAGTGTGGACATAATCGGTTCATATCATAACTTTGAAATGACACCTTCGAAGTATGAGCTAAAAGAGATTATTGAGAACATAGAAAAGTATGATGTGGACTATAAAAAAGTTGCGACCAATGTTTGTTCGGTGAGAGACTCGGCAAAATTGATTTCTTTGTATGATTCTAACTATCATAATCTTATAGTAATTGGCTTGGGTGAGTTAGGAAGAATTGTAAGGCTTGCTTCAATGAAGTTAGGGGCTCCATTTACATTTGCCTCAATTGATGATAAGCATCAAACAGCTTCAAATCAAATAAATTACAATGATTTAACAACAATGTTGAACTTATTATGAACTCTAAGATGATTAGAATGGCTGTAGTTGGCAATCCGATTGCGCACAGTCTTTCTCCAAACTTGTTCAATCATTGGGCAAACGAATACAATCTCAATATAAGTTATAAACGGATTTTCACAAATGACGTTGAAGACGCTATAAATCTAAGTTCTAATTTAAGAATTGATTATTTGAATGTTACAGCACCTTTCAAAAATCAATTTTTTAAATTTGCTGAGAAAAGAGATTTGTCTTCTTATGTATATTTTGCTGTTAATTTCTTTAATTGTAAGAACAAAAGCGCCTTCAACTTCGATGCAATCGGACTATCCTCGATTTTAAGTAAAAATAATATATCATTGAAAGAAAAAAAGATATTGATTATTGGGGCAGGCGATACTGCTTCTTTGATAATTGATTTCATTAAGCAATTTAAAAATAATGAGATTAGCATATATAACAGAACAATCAATAAAGCAAAGAAACTATCTCATATAAAAAGGGTTAACTTCATCGAAAAAATAGATAATACGAGTGGATTTGATGTGATTTTTTCTACAATTCCAGATTTTAGAGAAATGATTAATCAAAGCACAATTAGAAAAGACGCTATTGTGATCGATTTGAATTATTCTATCAAAAAAAATGATGATTTTCAGTTTAAATATTTTGATGGTTTGCATTGGTTGATTTATCAAGCGATGCCAGTTATGATTATGCTTTATCAAACACTTCCGCATTTCGATGAAACTTATAATTACCTCTCTGAAATTAATAATTTACCCAAAAATAATCAAATTACATTGATTGGATTTTCCGGATCAGGCAAATCAAGTATAGGTAAAGAGCTTGCAAACCGTATGAATTTCGATTTATACGATACAGATGAAATCATTGAAAATTATACAGGTTTGGAAATTCCTTTGATATTCGAAAAATATGGCGTTGATTACTTTAGAAATTTAGAGGCAAAAGTTTTAGAATATTTTGCTGAATATAAAAACGTTATAATTGCTACTGGTGGAGGAATTATCGAAAATCAAAAAAGCATAAATATTCTTAAAAATTATAATGATGTGATATATATTTATTCTGATTTGGAACAATCTCTATCCAGAATAAATATAGATTCCAAGCCGATTCTAAAGAATTCAAATAATGCTGAAATTGAGAATTTGTTTACTCAAAGAAGCGATAAATACTTCGAAGTATGCAATTCTATTATATATAATAATCATGATATTGACGAAACAATTAAGTTAATTTATGAAAATTACCGTTAATCAAACCCAATTAAATGGTGCTATTAGTGCACCATCTTCTAAAAGTATGACTCAACGTGCTTTGATTGCTTCGATATTGTCCGGCAAATCAAATACAATCATCAATCCTTTAATTGCTAATGATACCAAATACTTATTAAATTCATTTAATATAAATCAAAACACTTTTGATTATCAAACATTGTACGAACTTAGTCCACATAAGCCAATTAATTCTATATTTATTGGTGAGAGCGCCTTTCTTGCAAGGGTTTTTAGCGTTATAGG
>JANJUO010000050.1 GCA_024710535.1 bacterium | reverse complement strand
GGTATGACGGTCAAGGCCAAGGACTGGCTTCTGGCAAGCCGTACGGCCGGTTCCTATTCCAACGTCATGGATACAGCCGGGGCCTTGTATGCGCTCTTGGGCCTGACAAGCGCCGGGGACGTAATCTCACCATTGTCAGACGCCTTGCGCGCATCCCAGAGTCCAGACGGATCCTGGGGTGTTGATCCTTATCTTACTGCCCTTGCCTTGCGGGCGCTGTGGGCTGCTTCCAGACCGGTTGATCTCGGGGCGACGACAGGGGAAATTTCCGGCCGGATTGTTGATGCCACAAATGGCAGCACAATTTCACAGGCAGCACTGCAGCTAGTGGAGAACATTAACTTCAGTACGGCCTCGGGGAATGATGGCAACTTCGTCTTGACGGGTATCACCCCCGGCATCTACACCTTGCGCGTATCCAAACTTGGATTCGAACCGCGGCAGCTGGCTGTTACGGTCGTCGCAGGCCAAACCACCGCCTTCAGCGACATCGTGCTCAAACCCCAGGCCTTGACCGCCTCGATTTCGGGTGTGGTCAAAACGAGTACGGGTGCCACCATTGCAGATGCAATCGTGTCAGTTGGAACAGTGTCGATCGCAACGAATAGTTCAGGTGCATACAGCTTGACTGGGTTGAGCCCTGGGGTGGCAACCATTGCCGTAACCAAGACCGGATATCAGACTGTGAGCGCCAGTATTGATTTCGTGGCCGGCGCTTCATACATTTTCTCGCCTGCACTGTATACGAGCAACGCACCAACGACCGCAACGCTGAAAGGCAAATTAAGCGATGCAACAAGCGGTGCGGCAATATCCGGTGCGACAGTCGCTCTTGGGGGCGTCTCCAAGACTACCGGGACGGATGGCAGCTTTGAGTACACCAACCTTGCTCTTGGCCCATTCTCGCTTACGTTGTCTGCAACGGGCTATCAGGGAGTTATTGCGTCGGGCAGCGTAAGTGGAGGTATCAATGACCTGGGCAAGCTTTCGCTCCAGCGGGTGCTCTCGGTGTCGACGCTGAGTGGCAGGGTTATCGATGCGGAATCCGGTCTACCTCTGGAAAACGCATCGATAAAGATCCAGGGTGGTGCATACAGCGCGATTTCCGCCGTAGACGGAACATATTCAATAGCGGACGTCTCGGGCGCGAATTTCAACGTGAACGTAAGTGCCGACGGGTATCAGTCAACAAATTACAATTTGGTGCTGGCTACCCCTGGCAATATCACGGCGGACTTCCCCTTGCTGAAATTGCAGCCCAGCGGCATCACCCTTTCGGACCTTGCGCCAAGCAAGGGATATTACGCGCCGCATGATGAGTTTGAGGTTAGCTTTAAGATCAACAACACGAACACCGTGTCGGCCGATTTGATCGTTGTGGTCCAGGTGCTTGACGCACTAAACAATCTGTCTTTTGAAATACCTGCTAATACAGTTGGTTTGGGGCCAAATCCGCCTAATCTTCCGTTGACCATTACGGCGGCGAGCAGCCGTGAGATTGAACTCTCCCATTTCATGACCCGTGAATCCGGTGGCGCGCATACCATCCTCGCACGAGCGCACGACCTGAATGGACGTGTGGTTGCAGAAGCCACCACGTCGTTCATCGTCCGTGACGAAGCCATGTTGGGCGGGGGGCTGGATATTAACCCGCCGCTGGCCCAGGCAGGAACCAATACCCAGGTCACATTCAACGCTCAGCTCGGCAATTTCGGCAACCAGCCGATCGATTCGACCACTGCCGATCTCGTGGTGACTCTGGAACACCCGGACACCAATGTCGCCACCAGAACAGAAACAACGGTAAGTCAGATTACGAACAATGCATTGCTTAATACGTCAAGATCGCTGGCGCGCGACAAATCCGGAAACCTGTATACGGCCAAGAGCAATTACAACGACGGCCGCATCCTCAAGATCGAGCCATCAGGCAACGTGAGCGTGTTTGCGACTGTACCCAAGACAACAGGGGCGCCCTCACTGGTGGATATCCTTGTCGATGCCACCGACAATATCTGGGTGGCAGATGCCAATAGCAGGATCTGGACAATTGCACAGTCTGGCGCCATCAGCGAAATCAAGATATCTGCCCTGAGTGCCCTTACCGGATTCGACTTGACTACGGCGGGTGATATCTATGCAAGCGGTACGAGCGCAGGCAAGCAGATATTGGTCAAGCGCGACGGGAGTGGCACGGAGACACTCTTGTGGACCAACGGTTTGAGCACACCGGTTGGCGTCGTCACGGATGGCAACGGCGGTTATGTGGTCAGCAATTCTGGCGACGGCAGCCTTGTCAAGGTGAGCGCAACTGGCACAGTGTCGATTTTTGCGACCGGCCTTTCCGCACCGAAGGGAATTGTCCGCGACAGTGAAGGCAACTATTACGTCGCAAATTCCGGGGCAGGCAGTGTGGTCAAGGTCGCCGCTGATGGCACCCTCGGGATTGTGGCGACGGGACTTCCACAGCCCGCCGATCTCGTCCTGCGCGGCAGCGATCTCTACGTCACCACATGGGGCGATGGCGCGATCTATCGTGTTTCTCTGGCGGGTGCCGTCGAGCTCTTTGCCCGCGGTCTCGCCAACAGACCGCAGGGCATGAAATTCGATGCAGACGGCAATCTCTATGTCGCAAGCGATGATGGCTCACTCCGAAAGAAAGACGCGGCAGGCTTGATCTCTGTCATGGCCACAGGCGTCAGTTCTCCTCGCAGCCTGGATATCAATAATGCCGGGGACATTTTCATCGCCAGCTACGGCGCAGGGACCGTTGTCAGGGTCTCGGGGGCTGAAAAAACCAATTTCGCTACCGGATTGGCTGGGCCGTATGGTGTCGCAGTCGACCCCGCGGGTGAAGTCTGGGTCACCGAACAGACGCAAAACCGGATCAAACGCTTTGCCGCTGACGGCGGCTTGCTGGAAAACATTGAAACGATGCTGCTTGGTCCCAATGATCTGGCCGTTGCTCCAGATGGGAAAGTATGGGTTTCGAACTCAGGCTTCATTACGCTGGTTGAGGCAGGCACGCCCACGATCTGGTCGAAGGAGCGGAGCTACAGCAAGATTGCCCATGATCCGGCTTCGGGCGGATTGGTCGCGCTATCGAGCCGGGACGTCTATCGGATAGACGGGGCTGGTACGGGGGCGAAGATCAAGACCCTGTCGGCGACTTCAAACGGCATTGCCATTGATACGGCGGGCGACATCATCGTCACCAATGGCGCAAGCCTGCAAAAGCTTGACAGTGCAGGCAATCTGACTCCGCTTGCCTCGTTTCCCTCAACAGTGCAATCGTTGTGCGCGGACAATTTAGGAAGAAATTTTGTTGTTGCGGGATACAAGCTCTACCGGACCGAAACAGATTACTCGGTCACCGCGCTTGCCGTCCCAAACAACGAATCGGCGTACTGGGCCCGGTGTGGTGCGGACGGCCAGCTCCTCGTCTGGACCACGAACAGCCGTTTGTATCGCATCAATCCCGATACTGCGGCCTTCGAAAGGATCAACGGTATCTCCAGCGCCACTGTGGCGATTACCGATCCGACCGGCGCTATTCACGTCGCCGTTTCCGGCAATCATGATCTCGCCCGACATGATCCCGCAGGCTTGCTGATGGATCGGATTACGGGTTTTTCCGGACCGAAGGACGCGACATGGTTCGAGGGTGGTCTACGATTCATCGATGCCACGTCGAGAATGTTCAAGGCTTTGCCGGGCCAGAATCCGACCGTGGTGGGCGGGGCGTTGAGTGCGGCCTATTTGGCCACCAGGGGGACCGATCTGTTTGCCACCAACGGCAGCGCAAACCTTTATAAATGGAGTGGTAGCACCTGGGTTTCCGTGCGAACGGTAACCGGCGCGACAAACCTCACCGGTATCGCCGCGCGGCAGGACGGTTCGCTGGCAGTTGCCGACAATACCTACAGTCGCGTCGTCACGCTTGAGGGTACCAGCTATGCAACCCTGGAGGATCACGGCGGCTTGATTACGCCGTGGGGCATCGCGGTTGCGGCCGACGGCGCCATCTATGTTGCCGACTACGCATCATCGACGATTAGTCGGCTGGCGGGTCAGGGCGAGCCCCTTGCGTTTGTGGCCAAGGTCAGTTCTCCACGCTATCTGGCAGCAGAACCAGCCGGCACGCTATTGGTGAGTCGCGCATCCGCC
>JANJUO010000045.1 GCA_024710535.1 bacterium | reverse complement strand
AATTCACGTATTTAACTAAGCAAAATGGTTAATTTACAATCATTTAACGTACAAAATTAAATAATTATAGGGAATAAATTTTATTTGTTATTGAATAATTTAGGAAAAATTTTAATTTTATATTCAAAAATGCCAATTTTTAAGAAATATTAATTTGTAAGTTCTGACTGTTAATTCGATGATTTCTTACTTTATTTATCAACTATTTTAGATTGATGAAATAATTGTACTGGGAGTGAATAATATCAAAAATCCCCCTAAATTTAGGAGGATTTTATAATTATCTATCTTTGAATCCTAACTTCTTGCTTTAATAACATCTTCTGGTGCTTGTACTAATTCAATCAACACACCTTCGCCACAAAATGGAAATTGCTCGTTGCCTTTTGGATGGATAAAGCAAACATCAAATCCAGCCGCACCTTTACGTATGCCACCGGGAGTAAAGCGAACACCTTGCTCTTCAAGCCATTGATATGCTTTTTGAATGTCATCAACCCATAAGCCAATGTGATTCAATTGCGGAATATGAACGGCAGGTTTTTTTGTGATGTCAAGAGGTTGCATAATATCAACTTCAACGGCATTCACTCCTTCGCCAATTCTCAAAATATCTTCATCAACGTTTTCTTTTTCACTTTGGAAAGTACCTGTAGGTGTTAAACCCATGATATCAACCCAAAAATTTCTTAATTTTGCCTTATCTTCGCCACCAACTGCAATTTGTTGTAATCCTAAAACTTTAAAAGGACGCATTATTTTAACTCATTTTAATAATTTAAAAACATTTTTTATGTTGAACACAATCAACAGTTCAAAATTATGGATTTTGAGTTATTTAATCAAAGAATTTGTGAAATTAATAACATTATTCCGTTTAATACTGTAATCTCTTCCGAAAATCTTCGATTGTTGTCTTCAATCCTTCCAATCTGTTGATTTTTGGCTCCCAATTTAATAAATTTTTGGCTTTTGTGATATCTGGTTGCCTAACTTTTGGGTCGTCTGAAGGTAATTCTTCATGAATGATTTCACTTTTTGAATTTGTAAGTTCAATAATTTCCTTCGCTAAATCATACATTGTTAATTCATCAGGATTTCCGATGTTAACCGGTTCAACTTCATTAGAAAGCAATAAGCGATACAATCCTTCAACCAAATCATCCACATAACAAACGGAACGCGTTTGCTGACCATTTCCATAGACTGTAACCGGTTCGTTACGTAATGCCTGAGTTATGAAATTTGGAATTGCTCTACCATCAACAAGACGCATTCTTGGACCATAAGTATTGAAAATTCTCACTATTCTGGTTTCTACATTATGATAGCGGTGGTATGCCATTGTCATCGCTTCAGCAAATCTTTTTGCTTCATCATAAACACCACGAAAACCAACTGGATTCACATTTCCCCAATAAGATTCGGGTTGCGGATGAATTGCAGGATCTCCATAAGTTTCGCTTGTGCTTGCAAGAAGAAATCTTGCATTTTTTGCTTTTGCTAAGCCTAATGTATTATGTGTGCCAAGTGATCCAACTTTTAGCGTTTGAATAGGAAGTTTCAAGTAATCAATTGGTGATGCAGGAGATGCAAAATGCAATATGTAGTCTAAATCACCACTAATATAGATATAATTTGTTACATCATGATGGATAAATTTGAAGTTTGGATTCCCCAAAAGATGAGCTATATTGTCAGTTGAGCCGGTGATGAGGTTATCCATACAGATAACCTCATTTCCTTCGGCTATAAACCTATCACAAAGATGTGATCCTAAAAAACCGGCACCACCGGTAATTAAAACTCTTGCCATATTTTATATTTTCGAATTTTTAAAAAAACAAAATTACGAAAATTATTCAATATCATCATCTATTTTTTCCTCATGATACTAATCAGATATAATATCAGAACTTTAAATATTAATGGGCATTACTACAACTATTTCGTAACGATGTAGCTTTTTATTAAATTGCCTAATTCAACAGATGTTTATATGGTTTCTGGTGTTTGTGTGAAGTTACAAATTGCTTCATAAGTAGGGCTGAAAATTATAAATAGTCAAATTAATTTGATCGATTTGCTAATTTGATGTAATTAGAATAACATTTGCAATAAAATTTTGAATTTTATAAGAATTTTGCTATTTTTGTATGTTAATTAATTTAAAAATTAAAGTTTTATTTATAAATTATTGCATTATGACTGTTATTTTTTCCAAAAAATGTGAATTGGGATTACAAGCCGTATTATTTTTATCAACCCAACCAAAAGATACTTTATTTAGTTCACAAGACATTGCAAATGAACTGAAAATACCAAAGGAATTTGTATCGAAAGTATTGCAAAGTCTAACCAAAAGCGAAATTGTTGGCTCTAAGAAAGGAAATAGCGGTGGTTTTTTTCTTCAAAAAGATCCGTCCTCCATTCGCTTGATTGATATTGTGATTGCGATTGATGGCTTGGGAATGTTCCATAATTGTGTGCTTGGATTTAGGAATTGTTCGGTTGATAATCCCTGCCCTGTTCATCACAAATGGGGAAAATTGCGTAACGAAACTTATAGTATGCTTAGCACAGAAACACTTGCTGACCTAAGAGATGCAACAATCTCCAAAATCAAAGCAATTAAATTTCAAGATGACAGTTTAAATTAAAATACTTTTTAATACTTCACAAATTTTTGGGTGATTTTCCCAATTCTCAAATAATATGAGCCGGTTTGAAGATTTGAAATGTCTATATTTTGTATGTTTTCCCAATTTTGTAAATCAACATTCATCACTTCTAACCCGAGCAAATTAAATATCTGTACTTTG
>JANJUO010000022.1 GCA_024710535.1 bacterium | reverse complement strand
GGAAGATGTCCAAAGAGATTGGTGGATTGTAGATGCATCAGGAATGACTGTTGGTAGATTGTGTACCCAAGTTGCAACATTGTTGCGTGGAAAGCACAAAGCGATTTTCACTCCGCATGTTGACACCGGAGATTTTGTTATTGTGATCAACGCAGATAAAGTTCAGATTCAGGGTAAGAGATTTGAACAGAAATACTATTTCCATCATACGCAATATCCCGGTGGTGAGAAATACGAACAATTCAAAGATTTGATAGTTACAAATCCAGAAAAGATTATTACTCATGGCGTAAAAGGTATGGTTCCAAAGAATCGCCTTGGCAGACAGATAATTAAAAAGTTGAAAGTTTATGCCGGTGAAAGCCATCCGCATGAAGCACAACAGCCAAAAGTTTGCAAATTGAAATACAGTTAATTCGAAATTAAATAAGATTATATAGTTGAAGGTGGATTTAATGAAAGTTTATACCGGAACAGGTAGAAGGAAAACTTCTGTAGCTCAGGTTAGATTACTTTTTCCCGGCAACGGCGCAGTTACAATTAATAAAAAGCCGATGTCTGAATATCTTCCCGTTGAAATTAACCAAATTTTAGCTATTCGTCCTTTGGATTTAGTTAAAATGGATGGTAAATTTGATATCAGTGTTAATGTAAACGGCGGTGGCAAAAGTGGTCAAACAGGTGCTATTCAGTTAGGTATTGCCCGTGCTTTGGTTTCTTACAGCGAAGAATTTCGCTCAAAATTAAGAACAGCAGGCATGCTTACACGCGACCCGAGAATGGTTGAACGTAAGAAATACGGTCAGAAGAAAGCCCGTAAACGTTTCCAATTCTCAAAACGTTAATATTTTGGATTTTTTGGCGAGGTTGAGAATAGTATTCAACCTCTTTTTTTATTTTATAATTAGGCATGTATCCCGATTATTTGCGAGTTGCTCTTTGAGTACGCATTTAAAATGACGGATACAGAAGTAAAAAACTTTATAGGAGTATTTATGGCAGAACATTATGCCAGTATTGAAGCATTGCTTGAATCAGGTGCTCATTTTGGCCACTTGACCCGCAGATGGAATCCGAAAATGGCTCAATTTATCTTTATGGAGCGCAACGGAATCCACATTATTGACCTCAGAAAAACACAAATTCTTCTTGACTATGCTCGTAATGCAATTTATGAAATTGCATCAAAAGGCAAAATCGTTATGTTTGTTGGTACAAAAACACAAGCAAAAACAGCTATTTCCGACCAAGCAAAACGTTGCGATATGAATTATGTGTCTGAAAGATGGCTCGGTGGTATGTTGACCAATTTCTCAACTATCCGCAAATCTATCAAAAGATTGAACACTATCGATAAGATGGAAGTTGATGGCACATTCGAAAAAATTACCAAGAAAGAAAGATTATTGCTTACTCGCGAAAAAGAACGCTTGAGAAAAGTATTTGGCGGTATCGAAACTATGTCGAGAATTCCTGGAGCATTATTTGTTGTTGATATCAAAAAAGAGCATCTTGCAATTAAAGAAGCAAAAATTTTAGGTATCCCGGTGATTGCATTAGTTGATACTAATACCGATCCGGAAGAAGTTGATTTCCCAATTCCAGCAAATGACGATTCAATCAAAACAGTTGAACTTATCTCAAAAATTATGGCTGACGCTATAATCGAAGGAAGTGAAATTGCTAAAGTTAGACACGCAGAATTATTTGCTGATGGTGATAGAAATATGAAAGAATCTGAATTAGAAAATGATGAAGACGGCAAAAAGAATAGAAGAATGAGAGAAAGACGCAGTGGCAAGGGAAGAACCGGTGGATACAGAAGTGATGATAATTCAGCAGAACAGACTTCTTCAGATGCTAACTAATTTAATTTGAAATTTTTGTTTATATAAATATAAGAGATTAAAATGTCTGAAATTACTCCGCAAGTGGTAAAAACCCTTCGCGATAAAACAGGTGCCGGTATGGCTGATTGCAAAAAAGCACTCGTTGAATCTAACGGCGATATGAATCTTGCAATTGAAATTTTAAGAAAAAAAGGTGCGGCTTCTGCTGCGAAAAGAGCAGATAAAACTGCTAACGAAGGTATGATGATTTGCTCTACTTCAAATAATGGAAAAACTGCCGTTGTTGTTGAAGTAAATTGCGAAACTGACTTCGTTGCTCGTAATGAAAATTTTGATAGTTTTGTTAGAATTCTTCTCGATACATTTACTGCTAATGATGTTAATGATTGGGATAGTTTGAAAGCAATTGTTGTTGATGGCGATTCAATCGAGGACCGTTACAACGATCTTCTTTCGAAATTTAGCGAAAGAATCGAAATTAAAAGAATTGAAAAATTCCATACTGATGGCTTCTTTGCAAGTTATATTCACGTTGGTAATAAATTAAATGTTATTATCGAAGTTGATAATGGTAATTTAAGCGATAATGCACAAGTTTTGGTTCGTGATATCGCTTTGCAAGTTGCAGCTATGGACCCACAATTTGTGGATAGATCACAAGTTGATATGGATACACTTAATAAAGAACTCGAAATCTACAAACAACAAGCAATCGATTCAGGCAAAAAAGAAGAAATTGCAGAGAAAATTGCAACAGGAAGACTTGAAAAATTCTTTGCTGAACAATGTTTGGTAGAGCAAGCTTTCATTAAAGACGGCAACAAAGTTGTTGGTGATGTTCTTGCTGAAGTTTCTAAAGATGCAGGCGCTGAGGTTAAAATCAGAAGATTTATCAGATACATGTTAGGCGTATCAACTAATTAAAATATAATAATGCTAACTTATAAAAGAATTTTACTTAAATTAAGTGGCGAAGCTTTGATGGGAGAACGACAGTTCGGTATAGACCCTGTCGTTCTCAAATCATTTGCAAGTGAAGTTGCAGAGATTCACAATCTTGGTGTTCAAATTGGGATTGTTATCGGCGGAGGAAACATCTTCAGAGGTATTCAAGCCGCTGCTCACGGAATCGACAAAGTTTCCGGAGACCACATGGGTATGCTTGCCACAGTTATCAATTCTATCGCTTTCCAAAATGCTCTTGAAGAAGTTGGAGTGCAAACAAGATTACAGTCCGCTATAAAAATGGAGCAAATTGCAGAACCTTATATTAGAAGACGTGCAATTCGCCATTTGGAAAAAAATCGCGTTGTTTTGTTTGGAGCCGGAACGGGCAATCCATATTTTACTACCGATACAGCGGCTGTTTTGCGTGCTATTGAAATCGAAGCACAAGTAATTATCAAAGCCACAAGAGTTGATGGAATTTACGACAGCGATCCGGAAAAAAATCCGAATGCTGTTAAATTCGAAGAAATCACATACAGACAGGTGATGGAAAAAGATTTAAGAGTAATGGACCAAACTGCCATTACTTTGTGTTCGGAAAACAATTTGCCGATTTTGGTATTTAATGTTAATCAAAAAGGCAATTTGAAAAAACTTATATCCGGTGAAAATATCGGAACAATTGTTAAAAACAAATAATTTTCAGGTGTTTTATGACAAAAAAACTTCTTGATGCCGGAAAAGATCAAATGAACAAAGCTGTTGATTATTTCAAAAGTCAATTAGCAAAAGTTAGAACCGGCAGAGCTTCTGCTTCTTTAATTGATGGCGTTTCTGTGAGTTATTATGGAGCTATGACTCCAATTTCACAGATTGCTTCGGTTTCTGCTCCTGATGCAAGAACTATTATTGTTCAGCCATTCGATCGTAGTGTTTTGAATGATACCGAAAAAGCAATCAGAGCCGCAGATTTGGGATTCAACCCTCAAAATGATGGTGTAATTATCCGTATTCCTGTTCCGCCATTAACAGAAGAACGCAGAAAAGACTTTGTGAAAATGTGTAAAAAATATACAGAAGAAGCAAAAGTTGCTGTGAGAAATGTTCGTAAAGAACTTATGGATTCATTAAAGAAAATGGAAAAATCAAAAGAAATCAATGAAGATGATAGAAAACGTGGTGAAGATGATATTCAAAAACTCACTGATGATTTTATTAAACAGATTGATGTTCTCTTCGATAAAAAAGAAAAAGAATTACTTCAGGATTAATTTCCTGATGGGCTCTTAGCTCAGTTGGTTAGAGCGCCACGTTGACATCGTGGAGGTCGCCGGTTCGAATCCTGTAGAGCCCACCAACATAATTATCAAAAAGCTGGTTTTATAATAAGAACCGGCTTTTTTTGTTAGATACTACAAATTTTAATCCATAATAACCTTATTTCTCAACACCGTTTCTAAATGATGGACTTTCAACCAAACCTTATACATTGTATTGTTTGTTTAGTAGTATTTATTGCTCTAATTATCTCATTTTGATGGATTGTTTTGCTATAAGCAAATATGTTTAATCATACCTAAATATCAATTTAGGTTTTACTTTTTTAACTTATTTAAAATTAATGATTTACAAACAAATAATTAATTTTTGGATTAAGTGAAAATTTCTTAATTTTATAAACATTTGTTTTACAAATTTTGAAAAAGTTAGTTATTAATTGTATATATTAAAATATAACAAGGGGTAAATGTAAATGGATAATAAAACTTATGTAACGATAGATGGTAACGAAGCAGCTGCTTACGTTATGTATCGCGTTAACGAAGTAGCCGCTATTTATCCAATCACTCCTTCATCTAATATGGGTGAATGGGCTGATGAATGGATGGCAAAAGGAATTAAAAATATATGGGGCAATGTGCCATCTGTTGTAGAAATGCAGAGTGAAGGCGGTGCCGCAGGAGCAGTTCATGGCTCTTTGCAGGCAGGTGCTTTAACAACTACATTTACTGCCTCACAGGGTTTGTTGCTTAAAATTCCTAATATGTTTAAAATTGCAGGCGAGCTTACATCGACAGTATTTAATATTACTGCTCGTACACTTGCAACTCACGCACTCTCTATCTTCGGCGACCATAGTGATATTATGGCAGCTCGTACAACAGGTTTTGCATTTTTGGGTGCAGCTTCTGTTCAAGAAGTTATGGATATGGCATTAATTTCTCAAGCATCAACACTTGAATCAAGAATTCCGTTCCTTCATTTCTTTGACGGATTCCGTACTTCTCACGAAGTTGCAAAAATTGAAGTATTGTCTGATGATGTTTTGAAAGCAATGGTTACAGATGAACTTATTACTGCTCACAGATTAAGAGCATTATCACCTGACAGACCGGTTATGCGTGGAACAGCACAAAATCCTGACGTATTCTTCCAGAACAGAGAAACAATGAACAAATATTTTACTGCTTGTCCTGACATAGTTCAAAAGCAAATGGATAAATTTGCTTCGCTTACAGGCAGACAGTATAAATTATTCCAATATGAAGGCGATCCAAATGCCGAAACAGTAATCATAGCAATGGCTTCTGGATGCGAAACAATTGAAGAAACTGTAAAAATATTGAATAATTCTGGCGAAAAAACCGGAGTTTTGAAAGTTCGCTTATATCGTCCTTTTGATATTCAAAGATTTATGGAAGCACTTCCTGCATCTGTTAAGAAAATTGCTGTTCTTGACCGTACAAAAGAACCAGGTGCAACTGGTGATCCTCTTTACCTTGATATAATCAATGCGTTAAACGAAGGATTGGCAGAAGGCTATGGATCATTGAAATCTATGCCGAGAGTAGTTGGCGGAAGATATGGTTTATCATCAAAAGAATTCACTCCTGCAATGGTTAAATGTATTTTTGATGAACTCAAAAAAGACAAACCAAAAAATCATTTCGTTGTTGGTATTAATGATGACGTTACTTTCACAAGTATTGATTATGATCCAAACTTCGATATCGAAGCCGATAGTGTTGTTAGAGCATTATTCTATGGTTTGGGCTCAGATGGTACAGTTGGTGCAAACAAAAATTCAATCAAAATTATTGGTGAAAATACAAATAATTATGCTCAAGGTTACTTTGTTTATGACTCAAAGAAAGCCGGTGCGGTTACTGTATCTCACTTGAGATTTGGACCAGATCCAATTCGTGCTCCATATTTGATTAACAAAGCAAACTTTGTTGCTTGCCATCAAACAGTATTTTTAGAAAAATATAGAATGGTTGATAATTTAGTGGAAGGCGGTGTATTCCTTTTGAATTCACCACTAACTACTGATGAAGTTTGGAATAGTATTCCAAAAAGCCAACAAGAAGAAATTATCAATAAGAAAATTAAATTATATACTATTGATGCTCAATCTGTTGCTGAAAAGAGCGGTATGGGCAGAAGAATCAATACTGTGATGCAGGTTTGTTTCTTTGCTATTTCCGGTGTTTTGCCAAAAGATGAGGCAATTGAAGCAATTAAAGATTCAATCAAGAAAACTTATGGCAAAAAAGGTGATACAATTGTAAGAATGAATATTCAAGCAGTTGATAATACTCTTGAAAATCTCCATGAAGTTGCTGTTCCAAACGAAATTTCATCTCATTATGAAATTGCTGCCGCTGTTTCCGACAAGGCACCTGCATTCGTTAGGGATGTTCTTGGTGAAATTATTGCAGGTCGTGGCGATAACTTACCAGTTAGTGCATTCCCAACTGATGGTACATTCCCAACTGATACTGCTCGCTGGGAAAAGAGAAATATTGCTTTAACTTTACCAGTGTGGGACGAAAATACTTGTACTCAATGTGGTAAATGTGCTATGGTTTGCCCTCATGCAACAATTAGAATCAAAGTTTACGACTCAAATTTACTCGAAAATGCTCCTGAAACATTCAAATCAGTTGAAGCAAAAGATAAAATTTGGAAAGGTATGAAATATACAATTCAAGTTGCTCCTGAGGATTGTACTGGTTGTGGTGTTTGCGTTGAAGTATGCCCTGCAAAGAATAAGAGCAATGCAAGTTTGAAAGCGTTGAATATGGCTCCTCAAGCTCCATTAAGAGAACCAGAAGCAAAGAATTGGGACTTCTTCCTTTCAATTCCTGAATTTGACAGATTGAAATTAAATATCGGAACTATTCGCCATCAACAAATTCAACAACCATTGTTTGAATTCTCAGGTGCTTGCGCTGGTTGCGGCGAAACTCCATATATCAAACTTGTATCTCAATTATTTGGTGATAGAACAATTGT
>JANJUO010000020.1 GCA_024710535.1 bacterium | reverse complement strand
TAAATAATTTGCAAATTGATACTTAGTATGACATTTTAATCAATTAAAATTTTCTTTGAAATAGTCAAGAATTACAAATATATATAAATCTTCATTACAAAAGAACAAGATTTGATTATATTAAATAAGGAATTCATGATTTACAATGATAATATGATGATTAAATATAATTTTTAATTCTTTGAATAATATGGCTTTGAATTGAGGAATTATAATAATTTCATGCTCAAACTCAGAAAATGTAATGTATTTTTTGAATTTTTAAAATTAATTGTAAAAAATAAAAAAAAATTGTAATTAAAGTTAATCGTTTTTACGTTTGATGTGTTATTATAATTTTAGAATTGTATATTTTAATAAGAGTTTGTAATGAATAAAAGAATTTTGTTTTCTGCGATTTTTGTAATTTCGATATTTTTTGCACAAATAATTTTTTCTTTTGAAATTAATCAGGAAACTGCTGAGAAAAATAATTTCAATTTAAGTCTGCAAAATGGAATTGAACTCCTGAAAAAGCGTGATTTCAAGGGTGCAATCGAAGAAATAAATAAGTTTATTATTGCAGATCAGACTAATAGCGCCGCCTTTTATAATCGTGGGCTTTGCTATATGTATTTGAATGACTTCGAACTTGCAATCCATGATTTTACTCAAGCAATTAAGATAGATTCAAATGTTGCAGATAGTTACAACAATCGTGGCTTATGTAATTATTATTTGAATGAGTATGAAAAAGCACTTGCGGATTTGAATAAAGCAATAAAATTGGATGGGAAATTTGCTGAAGCCTATTTGAATCGAGCTTCTGTTTTCATCAACACGAAAGATTATGATAAGGCAATCAAAGATCTGTCGTCTGCGCTCAAATTCAATCCAAAAAACCCTGAAGTTTTTGCCCAAAGAGCACGTTTATATTATATGACCAAAAAAAATAAACAAGCGGTAGAAGATTATACACAGGTTTTGAAATTAGGCAATAAACACTACAAAACTTACTACAATCGCGGCAATGCATATTTCAAGATGAATAAATATCAAGAAGCGATCAATGACTACACAGAAGCCCTGAAAACTGCCCCCAATGATCCTGAAGTATTGAATAACCGCTCTGCGGCATATTATTCTATGGGCAATCTTGAGATGGCGGCAAAAGATAGAGATGCCTTGAAACAGCTTCGCAGTCAAACATTTCCGCCAATTGATGAAATCAAATGGAAAACATATACTGATAAGGATAGTTTGATATTTTTTGAAATGCCGGCAAATTGGAATCTTACAAAATTTGATAATAATGGCAATGAAGAATTGATTATTTCTCCGGATAATGTGAAAGTTAATTTAGATGGCTTTTCGGTTGGGCTTACTTCAGGAGTTATGCTTGATGTTGGGCAAACATACCCGATAAAGACCGAAGGCGATATGATAAATTTCTGGAAAGGTAGCACTCAAGAATCTACAAAAGAAATGCACTTCTATTCAATTGAATTCGAGAAGCAATCGAGATTGTATGGACACTCTGCGGTATTGATTAAAGCAAAAATGCAGGCAACTCCAAAGCACGTTAGATTTGATATGCTTGAATATATTGTTGCAATTAATGATAATTTGTTTTATCTATATTTCCAAGCACCGGAAAACAGTTTTGAATATTATGGTCAAATTTTTATGAAGGCAATACAATCAGTTAGATTTGATGAAAAAGCACATATTTTCAGACATATTGAGGAATAGAAATACAGTTCTGCAGTTTTTAAGTTATATCATAAAATCAATAAAAAAAACTTCCGAACTAATAATAATTCGGAAGTTTTTTGTTGAATAAAACTAAGACATTTTAAAATTGATTCAAAACTCTAACATCGTTTTCATAGAATAATCTAATGTCATCGATTCCCGTTCTTAGCAGTGCCACTCTTTCTATTCCAAAACCAAAAGCGTAACCTGAATATTCTTCAGGATCGATTCCACCGGCTCTTAAAACATTAGGATGAACCATACCACAGCCAACAATTTCAAGCCAGCCGGATTGTTTGCAAATTCTACAGCCCTTGCCACCACAAAGATAGCAAGATATATCCATCTCTGCACTTGGCTCAGTAAATGGGAAATATGATGGACGGAATCTGAATTTGGAATTTTCGCCATACATTCTTTTTGCAAAAACCATCATTGTAGCTTTGAGTTCCGCAAAATTCACATTTTTATCGATATATAAGCCCTCAATTTGATGAAATTCTGCAAGCGAGCGAGCATTTATTGCTTCATTTCTATAAACTCTGCCTGGCATTATACTGCGAATAGGAGGCTTTTGGCTCTGCATAACTCTAATCTGCACAGGGGAAGTATGAGTGCGAAGCAAAGTTTCCCTATCTGATTTTATAAAAAATGTATCTTGCATATCTCTAGCTGGATGATCGGGAGCAAAATTCAAAGCATCGAAATTGTGGAATCCATCTTCAATATCTGGTCCTTCTGCGACAGCAAATCCCATATTAACAAAAATATCCACGATTTCTTGCAGAGTTACCATCACCGGATGAAATGTACCTTTGCCACGAGTCCTTCCGGGCAAAGTCAAATCGATAGATACGGTATCTTCCTCTTGTGAGCTAAATTTATCTTGTAAATTTTTGAAATTTTCATTTATTAAATTACGAAGAATATTCAACTATTTGCCAATAGTTGGCTTAAAATCTGTGGGCACACTTT
>JANJUO010000014.1 GCA_024710535.1 bacterium | reverse complement strand
TAAATACAAAAAAAAAGCCCCGATAAATCGGGGCTAAAATTTTCAATACAACTTAATTATATATTATGGCATATAAATAAATTGTTGATAAACTACTTCCATACCTGCTACAACAGTGATGATGTAACTTCCGGCAGAATTTCCGTTCATGTTTAATGAAACAGTATGTTTGCCTAATGAGAATTCTTTAGCATCAGCCAAAGTTCCGATTAATTTTCCGCTAATATCACGAACCTGAATTGATACAGGTAATGATTGTGCTAATTGGAAATTAACTTTTAATTCATCTCTTACAGGGTTTGGATTGATTTCTTCAACATAAAGCATATTGTCTGTATTTGGCATTGTATTAACTACAACCAATTCTTCTGCTAAATCAACTCTTGTTCCGTCGAAAGTAACAGCAGTAAGTTTGTAGATATATTCGTTACCAATAATTGCGTTATTATCTGTTGTATTATATTTTGAAGCTTTGTTCAAACTTACCAAATTTTGGTCATTGTTGTAGCTATTCACTAATACAAAATCTTCATCATTTGTTACATTCATTCTGTAAACTTCAAAGCCGGCAATACCTTTTTCGAATGATGTTTTCCAATCTAATGCAACAATACCATCGAATGATTTTGCTGTAAATTTAGCTAAATCTATACCAAGACCACTAATTTCTTTTGCAGTTGGAGTATAGATTGTTCTTGGATTCGAAGTTGAAGTACCATTTCTGTAATTATAAGATTCGCTTACAGTTGGTTGGAATCTGTATTCAAATAATCTGAAGTGATATTGTGTTCCAGCAGTCAAATCTGTTAATGAAACAGAGTTTACCGAAGAAGCGCCATTTGTTTGATACAATACTTTTGCACCATTCAAATTAACACCATCAGAAGTAAAGCTAACTGAGCTTGATTCGCCAACTCCATAAACAGTACCATCAACAGGTAACTGATTACTTGCTAATGAACTACCTTGTTTAACAATCAAAATTCTACCATAGTTAGCATTATTCTTGCCAGGAGTCCAAGTCATTGAAAGACTTGTTGCTTTTGTATTACTGAATACAATAGATCTTGTTTGTTCAGTTGAGATTGGTTCAAGAGCTCTAATTTTGAGTAGATAAGAATCTGATGCAAGGTCGTTTCCTGCTGAGCCATCATCAACTTTTAGTGTAAATGCACCACCGTTTCCACCTTCATCAATAGTAACACCTTCAAGCGTTACTGAATATTCTGTAGGTGAAATTGTGCTTGTATTATTACCTAAATTAATAACCGCAGGAATTGATGTACCATCCACAGAAAGAATAACATCTTCAATTACACTAACAGTTGCAGGTGTAAGATTATAATATGTTGAAACTTTAACAGTGATTGGTGTACCACTTTGTACAAAAACATAACCATTACTGTTTGGAACAGCAACGCCATTGATTTCTGTAATTTTAAAGTTGTTTGCTGGTGCTAATGTAGAAGCAGAACCTGTTGCAGGTGCTGTTGTTTTATAATTAATTTTGCTTAAGCAGAAATCATTTGCAGAATAAATTGCAAAATAATATGTTTCTCCAGGAGTCAAACCAGTAATTGAAGAAGAATTTCCACTGCCATAATAAACCACTTTAGAGTCACCATAAGTATTGCCAACAGTGTAAACAACGTTGTCTGAAGGTACAAATGTTGGTTCTTCGCCTTCTCTCATTACAACTATTCTATTTGTTCCGTTACCATTTGTCCAAGAATAATTCAATGAAGTTGAAGAAGTACTTGTAAATATTAAGTTTGAAGGTGATAAAGTTGGCTCTGTTAAGTTAGGTAATTGGAATTGGCAAGAAATATTCGCAGGTTCAATATTTGGAGTTTCCATACTGATACCATATTCATCAAATATTTGATTTGCAATTGGCGCTACTCTGAAGTATTCGCAACCTGTTGAAGTTCCAGTAACTAACATAGTCAATATTGCTGTATTGGAGCCAGGAGTGTGTTGTACTGAGCTAATTGCTATGTTTGAAGCAGTACCACCATTTTGAGTAAATATCGCACCGAAATCTCCGGCTTGTAATGCACCAGTCATATCGTCATTTGTATATAATCCTTTATCAAATGTAAGAGTTACATATTGAATACCATCGAATTCGCCACAATTTGCATATTTTGGAGCAATATTGATAATTTCAATATTATGTGTCTTTGTATTTGTACAACCTTTTGAATCAGTATATGTTAATGTAACAACATAATTACCAGTACTTGCCCAATTCATTGTTGCAGTTTTTGAAGTTGCATTTGTAATTGTTGGCGTACCGGTTGCACTCCAACTATATGAAGTCATAGTTTGGTCTGATGTAAATGATACATTTACGCCATTCTTTGCTTTTACTTTACCTGTAATTGTATTGCTTGGTAATGGATTTATTACAAAAGAAAGATTTGTATTCAAACTAACACAACCAAACTCATTTTCAACAGTAACTACTGCAGTATATGTACCAGCAGTTAAATTGCCAGGAATAGTCAAAGTTAATGGTGAGCTTGTTAAATCAGCATTTTCCACATCTTCAATATCATTATTTGTAAAATCAACGCTGTATGAAATTGGGCTTTGTGTTGTTGCTGTATATGGAATATTAATTGTAGTGCTACCAAAGCATACTTCAGCAGGAGTTGTGCCAAATGTAATTGTTGGCAAAGTACGAATCATCACTTCCATTGCATCTGAAAATGAATAACAACCACTTGCAACATCAGTTACTTTCACTTTATAGAAGCCACTTGCGCTTGTAGTTAAAGTTGAAGAAGTTTTTCCAGTCATTATTACATAATCATTGTTTACTAATTGATACCATTGGTATGAATAGTTGTTATCAATTCTTGATTCAGCTCTACAGCCATCACATAAATTTGCATCTAAATTAGTTTCTCCGCAACCAATTGTTTTTTGTGCTTGAGGATCATAATCGTTACTTGTAATAGTTGCAGGAACCTGAACAACAGTTACAGTGCAAATCACACCTACACTTTCGCAATTATTTGCATTCTTAACATATAGAGTTGCAAAATAGTTTCCTGGAGTTGCATCATTAGGGAATCCAAAAGAAATTGAGTTTGGAGTTAGTGTTGTCCAAGAAATATCTTGCCAATCTTCATCTGCAAAATCAATTCTATATTGTGTTGGATTGTTTGTAGTACCTGAATAAGATAAAGATGAAGTACCTAAACCTATACAAGCAGTTGCAGAATTAGTTACATTAATTGTTGGTAATGGATAAATCTGAACTACCATTGGATCTGATAAATCTTCACAAAGTGTTTCTGTATTTTTTACTTTCAATTTATATGAACCAGTTTCAGTTACAGTATATGTATCATCATTTGCTCCATCAATTGGATAATATTCAGTTACATATAATTTATACCAAGTATATTCAAAGCTTGGATTATATCCACCTCTTTCTTCTCTTGAAGCTGGTAAGTTGAATGAAAGTTCTGCCGTACCGCAAGCAGTTACATTATTTGAAGTTGCAGTAGGAACGCTTGTAATATTAGCTACAGGTGATGGACTTACAAACACGTAAATATAATCTGAATAAGTTCCGCAATGTTCATCTTCGATATAAACTCTATAATAACCAATATCAGTAACTTTAAGAGTACTATTAGTTTCGTCATCTAATAGAATATCTTGGTTAAAAAATTCGCCTTCTCTTCTACTACTTGGGTTTTCATCCATTTTATACCATTGATAAGTTAAATTTGTACCATTTGAATTTGCATCCAAAAATGCTGAATCACAAGCAATAACTCTTTCTTCGTCTAAGTTGTAACTAAGACTTGTAATGTATGCAGTTGGAGGAGTATAAACATTAACTGTTACTCTTTGTGATACTTTATAATCACAGCCAGGGGCGCTAATAATTACACGGTAATCTGCTGATCCAATATCATCAATAAATAATGAACTACTTTCAGCACCATCAATAATGTCAAAATCCTTCATCCAAAGATATTCATAATCCTTTGATGATGGATTTGCATAAATTGTTCCATCAGTACAGAAATCAATACTTGTGATATATTCATCATTCTCATCAACGATTTCAGAAACTGTTAATCCTAACAATTCAATTTCTTCAGTTTCTGAAGTACTTGGGCAAGTATTTGTACCTGTTACAACAGCATAATAATCTCCATCTTGATAAACAGTAATTTCTGACTCAGTTTCTCCAGTAATTAAATTTCCATTTTTGTACCATGAGTATACTGGATTTTCAATTGTTGATTCCGTTTCAATTGTCATTGTTGCCAAGCAACCAATTTCGCCTTCTATTTCAATTGATATAGGTATGATAACATTTTTATAAACTGTGATATCATATTCTTTTTCACAAAATTCATTTTTAATAGTTAATAAACCAGAATATGGGCCTGTTGCTAAATTCAGAGGAATTGCGGCAGTGATGCCGTTAGACATGCTTGTCCATTCAACATCTTCAATATCTTCAGAATCAAAATCAATTTTATAATGAGTTGGATCATTTGTTGGTTCAGTGTAATTGAAAGTTGCAGTTGTTTCGCTACCGCAAACATAAGGAGCATATCCTAATGTAATTGCAGGAACCGGATTAACCACAACAGTTGTTGAAGATGTATTTACTGTAGTTGAGCAAGAACTTGATGTATTATATACCGATACAGTAAATGTATGAGATCCAACAGGTAAATTTGAAAGTACTGGTTCTCTTGTATTACCAACAACTTCATCACTCGAATTTTTCCAAACAAAAGAACTTGCATTATTTACGTTTCTACTGGACAAAGTTACGTCAGAACCATAACAAATAGGTCCATTATTGGTAGCATAAGCATAAGCACTACCACTATTAGAATTTGCTTGTACTCCAGGAGCAATACTTGCATTATCTGGATGGTTTAGTACTTCAGTAGTTGTTCCATTAGGATCTTGCAAAGTTAGAGTTATAGGTAAAATCCAAGCGTTATCAATAAAAGGGTCGCAACTTGCTCTTGTATAAGTCAAGGTATAAACACCTAAGGTTGATGTTTCAGTAAATGTACTTTTAACATCTTTTCCGTTAATAGTCGCTTCTGTAGCTGTTAAGTAAACTTGTTTTGGACAAGTAGTAATCGTTACAGTAATTGTTCCCGAAGTTACTTGTGTGTTATTTGGGCTATAACTTGTGGAGCAAATAGCAATTGAACATCTTGTGTTGAATTGATACCAACTTGACCATAAACTACGAATTGCTTCATCACCACTGTCACCGCCATCATCATAATAATATGTTGAAACTCTGCCTTGATAAAGGTCATTTTGGCATGAAAGTAATCCATTAATTGGAAATTCATTGTTATTTGGATCTCCAATATCAACTTGTGAATATTCGAAATCGTCAGTATCTTTATTGAAAACATCCAATAAATATCCGGATTTGTTTGATGCATCTGTATAAGTTAATAAAGCACCATCACTTGTAGGATTAAATGCAATATTTGTTGGAGGAAAAACAGGTTCATCATCTGTATCAACAGCACGTGGATTCATTGTGCTACTATTAGTATTAAATACA
>JANJUO010000007.1 GCA_024710535.1 bacterium | reverse complement strand
TTATTAATTAGAAATTTTGGTAACAACTCATTCGCTTTGTAATTTTTGATTTCTTTAATATTTGAAAGCAATAACGATTCATTTTATCAAGTTACAGATATTTACAAGATTATAACTCCATAAATATCCCATACGGAGTTTCTGGTGTCTGAGTGTTTTTGTTTTTTACAAAGATTTTTTTCCGCTGGTAATTTTAAGAATTTTTATTTATTATTAATTATCAAATATGCAAATTGGCGGAAAGAGTAAATTTTTTTTTGGCTCATATCTAACTTAGCAGTTAAACATCCGATGTTTTATAAAATAGTTAGCTCTTATTTGCACTTGATTATCTCATTTAGCAAATGAGTAGTTTCAAAAATAATTTTATTTTTTTTATTTTTTTGAAAATAATTTAAAATAAGATAAAATTAGTTCCGTTTATAATTATGTGTATAGACATTAATTGTAAAAACATTTATTTTTTGAAAATTTATATGAAGATCGAAGACGAAATCAAGCAGCCGCTATTCAAAAGTGAATACAATAAAATGGTGATAAATATTATTTTTACCGCTGGCTGGATAAACCAAAAGGTTCACTGTTATTTGAAAGAGTATGATTTATCTCCACAGCAATATAATATTTTGAGAATACTACGTGGTCAGCATCCGGGAAACGCCACAATAACTACCATTCAGGATAGGATGCTCGATAAGATGTCGAATGCTTCCAGATTAGTAGAAAAACTCAGAATAAAGCAATATGTTACAAGAGATACAGATGAAAATGACAGAAGGCAAGTTAAAGTGAAAATTACTGAAAAAGGTCTTGATCTATTGAAAATTACAGATATTGAAAGTGAAAAATATCATAATTTTAGTGATGTTTTGACAATTGAAGAAGCACAAGCTTTGAATAATTTATTAGACAAACTTAGAGATTAATTTTTTTTTATAATTATATAATATTAGAGGTGTTCTATGTTAAAATCCAATTTCTTAAAATTAACTGCATTTTTAGCAGTTTTAGCATTTGCATTCACTGCAAATACTTTCGCTCAAACTTATGTAATCAATCCTTCAAAAAGCAAGGTTGAATGGGCAGGATCAAAAAGTTTTGTTCCGGGTAGCCATAATGGTACAATCGACATCAAAGATGGCTCTGTTGTAAAAAGTGGCAATAGTTTCACAGGAAAATTTGTTCTTGATATGACAACAATCAAAAGTGATGATGTTAAAGATACTGGTTTGAATGCAAAATTAGTAGGTCACTTGAAATCAGATGATTTTTTCAATGTTGAAAAATTTCCAACTTCAACTTTTGAAATCACAAAAATTGAAGCAAAAAGCGACAAATCAGGCAAAACAAATCATACAGTTAGCGGCAAATTAACAATTAGAAACATTACAAAAGATTTTTCATTCCCTGCAATGATTACTTTTAGTGGAAAAGATATGACTGCAAAAGCAGAATTTACTATCGACCGCTCAAAATGGGAAGTAAAATATGGCTCAGGAAGTTTCTTTGATAATTTAGGCGACAAAACTATTTCAAACGATATCAAATATGTTTTGAATATTGTTGGAAATTCTAAATAAGGCAAAGTGATGAAATTATTCGAAAAATATTCAATCGGTGATTTGGAGCTCAAAAATCGCATTGTGATGTCTCCAATGACAAGAAGTAGAGCAGATAGTAATGGAGTTGCATCAGATTTGGCGCAAATTTATTATTCACAAAGAGCATCTGCGGGATTGATAATTAGCGAAGGTTCTCAAATTAGTTCTCAGGGTGTTGGCTATACCAACACCCCTGGAATCTACACAAAAGAACAAATTGATGCATGGAGCAAAATCACTGATAAAGTTCATCAAAATGATGGCAAAATTTTTCTACAATTGTGGCATGTGGGCAGAGTTTCTCATAGTTCATTCCACAATGGTGCCGCACCAGTTGCACCATCTGCCATCGCAGTAGAAGGAAAAACTTTCACTTATGAAGGAATGAAAGACTTCAGCACACCTAAAGCATTGGAAATTGATGAAATTAAACAAATTGTGAAAGATTTTGGTATTGCGGCGGAAAATGCTAAATCAGCTGGTTTTGATGGAGTAGATATTCATGGAGCATTTGGATATTTGCTTGACCAATTTTTAGAAAGTGGTTCAAACCACAGAACTGATGCTTATGGTGGCTCAATTGAAAATCGTTCAAGATTTACACTTGAAGTTATTGAAGAAGTTTTGAAAGTTTGGAGTAGCAATAGAGTTGGTATAAAACTTTCACCAAGCAATTTATTCAATTCAATGTTCGATAGCAATCCGCAAGAAACTTTTTCATATTTGATTGAAAAATTAAATGATTACAATTTGGGTTATTTGCATTTAATGCAACCGCAATTACCAGCAGATAAATTGCCTGAAAATTACATTAAAGACGTAATTTCAACCTTTAGACCTATTTACAAAGGTAATTTGATTGCAAATGCTGGCTACACAAGAGATAAAGCAATTGAAACATTAGAATCAGGTCTTGCAGATATGGTATCTTTTGGCAGTTTGTTTATTTCAAATCCGGATTTACCAAAAAGATTTGCTTTGAATGCAGATTTGGCAATGCCTGACAAAAAAACTTTCTATCAGGGTGGCGAAAAAGGATTTATTGATTATCCATTTTTGAATGATTAGAAAATTCTAAATGTATATAATATAAATAATTAAACATAATAAATGTAAAAAAACAATAACTTCCGACGGATATATCTTTCGGAAGTTTTTTTATTTCTTCCGAATTTCGATAAAATGTTGGCGCATCACTTGTTGATCTTGTGTTACACGGAGCTTGTTGAAGTGCAGAAATACAATGAGCGGGATTAGTTATCTGGATTGTTGCTACTGACACTCAAATCACCTCAAACAAGGATATCCAAGCTACTAAAACAAATACTTGAAAGTTTTAAAACCCTTGGAAGTATTGCTACTAATATTTCGCAAATATATTTATTCTTTATTAAAAGGATTTTTGATGAGCAATTTATTTTCGACTAAATGATTACTATGCAAGTCTTCAGTTATAAGTATATTGCAATCTGTTTCTAATGCTGATGACAAAATCAAACAATCATAAAAGGAATAAGCATATTTATCTCGTAATTGCAATGCGGCTTTAATGGTGTCTTTAGTAATTGATTTTACAAATGTAATTTTTACGGTTTCATTGATTGCTTTGATTATACTTGCCGAATTCTGTTTATACTTCTTGATTAAGACATTCGAAAATTCATTTAGAACTTGTGTTGAGATTACTACATTTTCTCTTTGGACTAATTCCTTAGCTATCGTGGATTTCTCCGGCTCATCAATTGATTATAAATAAATGAGTATGTTTGTATCGATAAAAAATCTACCGTTTATTTGCAAACTCACGATTGAAAGTAATACCTTTTGTGCTCAAAGAAATTGCATTGAAATTGGAATCATCCTTAATCGAACTTTTTGAACTATTTAAATCAAAAAGAACAATAAATTTCATTTCATTATTAATATTAGACAACTCTTCAGGTAGCTTAATATTGCCATTTATTGGTATTGCTGTAAACTCAATTGCTTCCATTTTTTCCAATCCAAATAAAAATTTACGAATTATACTAATTATATTTTATTTTTTAACAAAAAAATAAAATATTGATAAAAGATTAAATGCTCTACTTTTTTTCCATTTATTAAAAACAATCCTCTTTTCTATTATTTATTATATGCATTATATGCGCAAATATATATAATCCTTACGAAATTTTCAAATCCTTTTGAATCTTGAATTATTAATCTTAAGTAATATACAATTGTTATTTTGTATCAAAACGGCTTATTAGATTCATAAATTTAATAAAAATAATAATTTTGTACTAATTTATTCAAAATATAATCTTTTTTCATTAATTTTGAATCTTAATGTATTGCATTTTATTAAAATAATGTAATTTTAAGGTGAAAAAATGGGTCAAACCATAGTACAGAAAATTATTGCCAAACAATGCGGACTTAATAGTGTGAATGTTGGTGATGTTGTTGAGCCACAAGTGAGTTTAGCTATGTCCCACGAAAATGCAGCGTTGGTGATTAATCAATTTAGTGAGATTTACAAAGGATTAAATGTTGAAGCAAATGTATGGGATGCTTCAAAAATTGCTATTATTTTCGATCATAGAGTTCCTGCTGAAAGCAAAAAAACTGCAACCAATCAGAAAAAGATTAGGGATTTCGTTGCCAAACAAGGCATTGAGAAATTTCACGATATTCGTGGCGATGAAGGTGGTATTTGCCATCAGATTCTGCCCGAATCAGGCTATGTTATGCCAGGAGGAATAGTTGTTGGCACTGATAGCCATACTACAACTCACGGTGCTTTGGGTGCTTTTTCATTTGGAATTGGTGCAACAGAGATGGCGTCTGTTTGGGCACTTGGAACAATATTGAATGTTGAAGTTCCAGCCACAATCAAAGTTATAGTTGATGGTGAATTGCCAAAATATGTATCAGCAAAAGATTTGATTCTTTATTTGATTGGGAAAATTTCAGCAGAAGGTGCAAATTATAAAGTATTGGAATTCCATGGCTCAACAATCAGAAATATGACTACTTCGGGCAGACTTACTTTGTGTAATATGAGTGTGGAAGCCGGTGCAACAAGCGGTATTGTTCCTCCTGACTCCGAAACAGAAAATTATTTGAGAACTGTTGCTGGCTATAAAGGTGAATTAGAATATATTTTGCCTGATGAAGATGCTGAATATGTTCAGATAGTTGAGATCGATGCCAACAAGATTGAGCCACAAATTGCATGCCCACATACTGTTGATAATGTGAAGCCAATCAGCGAAGTTGAGGGCAAATCTGTTCAGCAAATTGTAATAGGTTCATGCACAAATGGCAGACTTGATGATATAAAAATTGCGGCAGACATAGTTCGTGGCAAGAAAATCAACAAATCCACAAGAATGCTCGTTTTTCCGGCATCATCAAGAATTTATCAAGAAGCAATGGAGCTGGGATATGTTGGAGATTTGATGAAAGCGGGCGCTGTTGTGATGAATTCCGGCTGTGGACCTTGTCTTGGTGTGCATCAAGGTGCATTAGGTGATGGCGAAGTAGCACTTGCAACAACAAATCGCAATTTCTTAGGCAGAATGGGCAATCCAAGTTCGGAAGTATATTTATCATCACCTGCAGTTGCGGCATATTCCGCATTAACAGGAGTGATTTCTAATCCAAATAAAGGAGAAAATTAAAATGTCAAACGTAATCTATAAAATCGGTGATGATATTTCAACTGATATTATTTATCCCGGAAGATATATGGCAACTGTATTGCCATCAGAAACTCCACAATTTGCTTTTGCGGATGTTACTGAATTGAATACAATGTTGAATCAGAAAGAAAAATCCATACCTGCAATAATTATTGGAGGGAAAAATTTTGGATGTGGTTCATCTCGTGAGCAGGCGGCATCCACTTTAAAAGGTCATAATATCACTGTTGTTGCACGTGATTTTGCAAGAATATTTCTACAGAATAGCATCAATCTTGGCTTGAATACAGTAATCTGTCCTGAGATCGAGGCAGATGAAAATGATGAACTGGAAATTAGCGAAACAGAAGTAAAAAATATTACAAAAAATAAAACTTTTCCAATTATTCCATTACCAAAAGCAAGACAAGCAATTGTTGAAGCAGGTGGACTTATTCCATATACACAAGTAAAATTGAAAGCAAAATTGGGATTGTAATCAATAAATTTTAAATTCAATACAAAACCTTCCTTATTTTAATAAATTCGGAAGGTTTTTTCTTTCTTCGTCCCTCGTCCCTTTCTTCGTCACTCGTCCCATTCTTTCGTCGCTCGTCCCTTTATTCGTCGCTCGTCCCTTTATTCGTCACTCGTCCCATTCTTTCGTCCCTCGTAACTTTCCTTCGTCCCTCGTCACTTTCCTTCGTCCCTCGTCACTTTCCTTCGTCCCTCGTCACTTTCCTTCGTCCCTCG
>JANJUO010000624.1 GCA_024710535.1 bacterium | reverse complement strand
ATGAGATAATCAAACCAATAGTTTACGGTAAATTAGAATGGTATAGGAAAGAAATTGATAATATAAACAGTATTTTGGAAGAACTAAGAATGAAGGTAAAATGAATTATTACTATCGCAATACATTTAGCAATTTTTTATTAAATAGCACAGATGAGATAATCGGAAATATAACTCGCTCAAATGAATTTGACTCTTCGTTCCTTCAAAATAAATCATGGGAACAACAAATACCCATTCTTAAGAGAGCTTTAAATGGACTTGAAGGTGAAGTATTTTTTGAGTTTTCAATACCAAGAATGGGAAAACGAGTTGATACCCTCTTAATTATTAATAATATTGTTGTATTAATTGAATTCAAGGTAGGTGAATCAAAATTTTTAACTCAACACATAGATCAAGTATGGGATTATGCGCTAGATTTAAAGAATTTCCACAAAACAAGCCACAATGAAGTAATTATTCCAATTTTAATTGCAACTGAAGCAAAAAATTCTTACACAGAAATAGTACTAACTTCACATTGTGATGATCTAACATTGCCAGTCAAAATTGGTGGATCTGAATTAAATCAAGTTATCAAGAGTGCTTTAAGTTTTTTTTCGAATAATCAAATCATTAATGTAACTGAATATTTAAATGGTGGCTATATGCCAACACCAACAATTATTGAAGCAGCCGTTTCTTTATATAACACTCACAGTGTGGAAAACATAACACGAAATGATGCAAGTGCAAAAAATTTAACATTAACAACAACTAAGATAAGTCAAATTATTGAGTTAGCAAAAAATGAACATAAAAAAATTATATGTTTTGTTACGGGTGTACCAGGTGCAGGCAAAACACTTGTGGGGCTTAATATAGCTACTCTACATCTTGATAAAGTTCAAGGAAATTCAAGTGTTTATTTATCCGGAAACGCTCCGTTGGTAGCAATTTTACAAGAAGCTTTAGCACGTGATCAAAAGGTGAAAGAAGCGGAAAAAGGAAATAAAATTTCTAAGCAATCAGCAAAACAGGCTGTCAAGGCATTTATACAGATAATTCATCATTATAGAGATGAATATTTGAGAAATTCGCAAGCTCCATATGATCATGTAGCAATATTTGATGAAGCACAAAGAGCATGGAATAAAGAACAAACTGTAAAATTTATGAAACAAAAGAAAGGTATTCATGATTTTAATTATTCTGAACCAGAATTTTTGATTTCATGTTTAAATAGACATAGCGATTGGGCTGTAATTATTTGTTTGGTTGGGGGTGGTCAAGAAATAAATACTGGTGAAGCTGGTATTTCAGAATGGCTTGATGCGATAAAAAATACTTTTCCTGATTGGATAGTTTATATTTCACCTAACTTGACTGATTCTGAATATGATGCTGAAAAATCAATAAATACACTTGCCAATTATAATCGTATTTTCTATGAAAGTGATTTGCATTTATCAGTTTCTATGCGTTCATTTAGGGCAGAAAATTTATCTTCTTTTGTTAAATATATTTTAGATATTGATGTTGAAAAAGCAAAAGATATTTATCAAATTATTCTTGACAAATATCCCATCATTCTAACAAGAAATCTAAATGCAGCTAAATCTTGGCTTAAAGAAAAAGCTAGAGGCAGTGAGCGTTATGGAATGGTGGTTTCTTCACAAGCAATTAGACTGAAACCTTTTGCAATTGATGTAAAATCACCTATGAATCCTGTAAATTGGTTTTTGGATGGTAAGGATGATATTCGCTCTTCATACTTTTTAGAAGAAGTAGCTACAGAATTTCATGTTCAAGGACTAGAACTGGATTGGAGTTGCGTTGTATGGGATGGTGATTTAAGATTTTCAGATGATAGTTGGCAAACTTTCTCATTTGTTGGAAATAAATGGCAAAATATTAATAAGATGGAGCGGAAAAAATATCTTGTAAATGCTTATAGGGTATTGCTAACAAGGGCAAGGCAAGGTATGGTAATTGTCGTGCCAGAAGGTAATGAAGAAGATCACACAAGGAAAAAAGAATATTATGATCCTACTTACAATTATCTTAAAAGTATCGGTTTAAAAATAATTTAATTGATTGTTAACATTGCATATTAATTATCCTTAAATAATAATTATCTTATTGAAATAGATTTTATGAATTTTGATGATGAGCAATTCCAAATTCCATGTTTATCAACAAATACTGATAAGCAAAAATATAAAACCTATATTGCAGTAATGCCGGGTAATGCTTTAGCAAGACTTTATGAACGTTATGGTGCTCGCTTGTTAGAACAAAATGTAAGGTCTTTTTTGCAGTTTACGGGTAAAGTAAATAAAGGTATTCGTGAAACTATTAAACGTGAACCAGAAATGTTTCTTGCTTTTAATAATGGAATTGCTGCAACTGCAGATCATATTGAATTGGATGAAACAGGCAGATTTATTTCTAAGATTAGCAATTTGCAAATTGTAAATGGTGGGCAAACCACTGCATCAATTTACAATTCATCAACAAAAGATAAAGCTGATATTTCAAAGATTTATGTTCAAGTTAAGTTTTCTGTTATTGAAAATCCAGATCATTATAGCGATATAGTATCTCGAATTTCAAGATATGCTAATACTCAAAATAAAGTTAACGATGCAGATTTTTCAGCAAATAATGCTTCTTTGGTTGCTTTAGAAAGAATGTCAAGATATGTTTTCTCTCCAGTAACCCAAACAAATAATATGCAAACCTGTTGGTTTTTTGAACGTGCAAGAGGATAATATAAAACTTTAAGAGCAAGAGAAGGACGTACACCAACACTACAAAGAGCATTTGATATTAAGTATCCCAAAAAACAAGTTTTCACTAAAGTTGAACTTGCAAAATATTTAAACACCTTTACTGAAATATATGACCAAAAAAAAATAGTTGTTGGACCACATATAGTTGTTAGGGGAAATGAAAAAAATTATGCTTCTTTTATTGCTAAAAATTTACCAGACAAAACTACAAAAATAAATAACGTGTATTTTGAGGATACAATTGCCAAATGTATTCTTTTTAAAACAGCCGAACAAAGATATGGTACAAAAGCTAATGATTATAATATTGGTGAGCTCCGTCAGGTAGTTGTGCCTTATACTTTATCATTAATAAACCGTCTTACTGGTAATAAAATAAATTTCTATAAGATATGGAAAAATCAACAGGTTTCATCAGTATTTTCTGATTTCATTTACAATTTAATGAAAGAAGTAAATCAGTTTATTCTTGAAAATTCTCCTGGAACACATTATATTGAATGGGCAAAAAAAGAAGATTGTTGGGAAAAGGTAAAGAATAACGATTGGTCTATTGATTTATCACTTATTAAAGATGATTTAATCGACGAAAATAATCCTCCTAAAAGAACAATTGAAAGCGATATTGAAGATTTAGAAAATGAAGAAAACAAAAAAATTGTAAAATCGATTCCTTATGCATTGTGGAACGAAATTGGTATTTGGGGAAAAGAGAGTGGTTATTTTGACATAATAAAGCAATCTATAGTAGCGAATATTGCTAAAAAATTAAATCAAAATAAAAAATTAGCTAATGAAGAATGTCAAAAAGGAATTGAAATTCTTGATATAGTTGCCAAGTATAATGAAGAGTTATTACAAAAATCTGAAGAATACATTGGTATAAAGGGGCCTAGAAATGAAGTGAAAAGAACTGTTGAAGAAAAAAATGAACTTATTAATGGATTAATTAGAAATATGCTAACATTTAATCAAGATAAAGAAATTTTGAAAGAAGAAGAAGTTAACTTTTTGTATGATATTTTGAATGGTATTAATGAACGTAATCATGAGACTTATTTGATTGTATTTAACTGTAAAAACCAACTTGAAAAAAAGGGTTTCAAAGTATAATTATATTTTGATATAAATAAATTTGGACTTATACTGAACAAAAAAACCTTCTAAATTGGAAGGTTATTTTTTCATCAATTGTGATTTTCCAGACAATTGATGTTTTGCTTTCGATTGATTCTGAGATTGACGAGGTGGTTCCAAAGGGAAAAGTTGTGATTCCGATTGCGGATATTGATTCGTTTTTCGTGATGACCGAAAGTTCGTTCAATACACGCTTTCATGAATTTTATTTTAATAAAATATCTATATGCTGGTTTATAAATTGTATGAATTGACCGAAGAAGAAATTGCAATTGTGGAGGGAGAAAGTGTGATGGTTCAATGTTTGCTTGTTTCGATACGAAACTAACAACTGTGTGCTAATCCAGATGTCCGACACTTGCTATTGAACATTGCTGATATAAGTGCATAACTATTGATAAGTGTCGGACATCTAAGAAAAGAGAGTTGGTTTTTCTTATCTCCATTTCTCATCCACAAAAGCACTTTTAGGCACTCTTTGTTTAAGATTATCAATTATGTGCCGGAATTGCTTATGATTCACTTACTATAATAAAAAAAGCCGGATGTAAGTATGCTTGATGATTATTCCCCCAAGCTTTACGTCTGATAACGTTCCCTACCTGCCGGCACAGAATTATTAAAACGAAGAAAAGGAGTTGATATTTTGTAATGATAATCTAAAGCAAAGTTACTATCAATATTATAATTCTTTTAATCAAACTTTATTAGAATTGAAATTTTGATGTATTTAAATGAATCAAGTCAAAGTACGGAAGTTTATAGTAGTTTATCCGTAGCTACAAATAATATATTAAAAGAAAATCAATAGGTATAGTATTTGTTACCTATTGATTTTTAAATATATACAATAAATATAATTTCAATTTAATTGAACTAACATTTAGGTGAGATTAATATTTAACAATTTTACCTGATTCATAATCGTAAGTTACATTTACATACCATTCATAAATAGAGCCGTTCTTGCGAATTGACATGAAATTATAATTGCCGTATTTTCGGTCGCCATTGGAATTTAATTCCATATTACCGCTATAACGCCAACCTATTTTGGAATATTCTATAATTTTTGATAATACTTGGCTTACATCTCTATTTTGTAAGTAATTAGTATCAGTCATTATTGAATTTAGAAGTGATGCAATATCATAAGCAACAATTGCATAAGTTTCGGGATTTCTGCCTATTAATTTTGCTAAATCTGTATAAATTGGTAATTTGTCAATTTCTCTTGGTAAAGCAAAAACAGGGCAAACCATCTCTTGAGTAATTGCATAATTTGCAGCTTTTTCTTTTCCAAGAATTGTTGAATTGAATGCAAATGCCGAACTTCCAATTAATTTCAAATCTTGATGTCCAGCAATTGATGATTCAACAATCTTTTCAATAACATCGGAACCCTCGCCAAAACTTGCAAAATATAATGCCAACTCTTTTATATCTTTCAGCCAATCTTTATAGAGTTTGATATTTTCATTTAGCATATCAACATTTGCGTTCAAATCAGTCAAATCTGTTTTATATCCATAAAAATTATTGTTGAAATTTCCATCAAATAATTTATTCTTTGATACAAGTTTTGATAAATCAGCTCCCCAAACATCATTTCTATAAATGCCGGTCATATATTTGATATTTTTATATTCCAAATATTTCTGAACTGCAAGTGCCTGTATTGAATCGTTTGGTGCAAATCTAAAAATATTATCATCCGGTTTAGCCATTGAAACAGCAACACTTGAAGGACTCATTACAATCATATTATTTTGCTTAACATAATCGGCAATCGTTTCAAGTTCGGCAGTAGAATACGGACCAATAACAATTTTAATATTCTTTGAATTGAAATATTTAATACCGGTTAAGCATTTTTCTGGATTTGTTTCTGTATCAAAATACTCAAAATCCAAGTAAAAAGGTCTTAGCACTTTTTCTGATAATCTAACATATTCATAATATTCTAAGGCAGCTCTGATGCTCTGTCCGGCAGAGGATGCCGAACCTGTTTGTGGCAAAAGCACACCGATTTTTATGGTTGGTCTTTCTGCGTTGCTATTAAAGCTTTTTTCGCATCCAAAAAATAAGATAGCAAATAAAATTACTGCTAATAATTTAAAATAATTTAAGATTCTCATACAAATATTTCGAATTCTAAAACATAATCTCAAAATTATGCAATTTATTTATTATTTCAAAATAAGCTCAAATAAATTTGTTGAAAATTTTAAAATAAATTAATATCTTTGTAATTCAATGTATTAACTATTTTTGGAGAATTGATGGGCATCAAAGAGAAATCAGCAAAAATTTTCAACAAATCCTTGGATTATATTGAAATAATAGGCAATAAACTGCCGCATCCAGCAACTTTGTTTGCATTACTTGCTTTTCTTGTAGCAGTAATTTCATTTTTTGGAGTAATGTTTGATTGGTCTGCTATTCATCCTGCAGATAATTCAACAATTAAAGTGAAAAGTTTGCTTTCTGCAGACGGCATTAGATGGATTTATACAAATATAGTATATAATTTCGTGAATTTCCCACCGCTTGGATATGTTCTTGCGGTAATGGTAGGTATAGGAATTGCAGAAGGTTCAGGCTTATTTACTGCAATGATTAGAGCATTGGTTTTGAAAGCACCTCGAAAGATGATTACTGCATCATTAGTTCTTGCCGGTATTATTTCTCATCTGGCATCCGAAGCAGGGTATGTGATTTTGATTCCAATGGGAGCATTGATTTTTCATTCTCTTGGAAGGCATCCAATGGCAGGATTGGCGGCGGCATTTAGCGGAGTTTCCGGTGGATTTGGTGCAAATTTTCTGATTGGATCTGTTGACCCAATTTTGGCTGGATTATCGCAATCAGCCGCACAAATCATTCAGCCGGATATTACAATAAATGCGGCAGTGAATTTCTATTTTATGTTTGTTTCTGCAATTGTAGTTGTCATTGTTGGTACTTGGGTAACCGAAAAAATTGTTGAGCCACGATTGGGAAAATACACAGGAAATGCTGATAAAATCGAAATTGGAGAGCTTAGTTCGGAAGAGAAGAAAGGTTTGAAATGGGCAGGAATAAGTTTGTTTATCACAGTCATATTATTAGTTTTAACAGTTGTTCCTGAAAATGGAATTTTCAGAAATCCTGAAACAGGAGATGTGCTTCACTCGCCATTTTTCGATGGAATTATCACAGGAATTTTGATTTTCTTTTTGATTCCGGGAATAGTTTATGGCATTGCAGTTAAGTCTGTAAAAAATGACAAAGATATTATGAAGCATATAATAAAATCAATGGGAACATTATCAACTTATATAGTTTTGGTATTCTTTGCGGCACAATTCGTTTACTTTTTCAAGTACTCAAATTTGGGATTGATTCTTGCAATTAATGGCGCAGAATTTCTGAAAAATATCGGTATGACCGGTGTTCCATTGATTGTTGCATTTGTTTTGCTTTCAGCATTTATAAATATGTTTATGGGGAGTGCCTCTGCAAAATGGGCAATTATGGCACCTGTTTTTGTGCCAATGTTCATACTTTTGGGCTATCATCCTGCACTTACTCAAGCCGCTTTTAGAGTAGGTGATTCTGTGACAAATCTTATCACTCCAATGATGAGTTATTTTGCGTTGATTGTGGCTTTTGCTCAAAAATATGATGATAAATATGGAATTGGAACAATCATTTCAACGATGCTGCCATACACAGTGATGCTAACAATTGTATGGACAGTTTTATTGATAATATGGATGCTTGTTGGGATACCTCTCGGACCTGACGGACCTTTATATTTGCAAAACTGATAATCATACCAAATTGCTTTCAAACAAGTAATTTTCTATTGAATATTGGCACAAAGCAATTTTCTAAAAACTTGTCCCTCCGAATGTCTTGAGAAATCCAGAATTAACCAAACAATTGGTAAATATGGATTTCTCACCTTCGGTTCAATAAATAGTAATCGATTTTAGTGATTTTCAGTAATCACACCATAAATTATCAAATAATTAACTACTCGGTAGTATCAAAAAAAATTACTATTTGTGTCAATTTGCATATTTGAAATTAAATAAATAATAAAATTTCTTGAAATTCCCTATCGGGATTTTTCAAGGAATTCTCATCTTTAAATATCTGTACCTTGATACAATGAATCGTTAATGCTTTAGAATAACAAAGCGATAAAAATAATTAAAAGAAGTAGTAATCATTGAATTGTTGATTATGTAACAAATATTATTCAATTCCGACAAAATTGTAGTTAAAAGTTCCAAAATTGTAATTATTTCATTTGGAATAATTGTACTAAAAAACAGCAATCCCTCAAATCTCACAATAGATAAGACTTTTAAAGTTTGGCACGAGGTTTGTATAAACTAATATGTGCGGCACGAAAAAAATTGTTCTTTAAAAAAATGTTTTAAAAAATTATCTAAAAAAAGGTGAATCATGAAAAAGTCATTAGTTTTAATCGCAGTTGTCGGAATGTTGGTATTCTTCGGCACAGAAATTTACGCTCAAGGCGGAAAAGGTAAATCTTCAGCTCCAAAAACAAATTGGGTTGATGCAAATGGTGATGGTATCTGTGATAGTTACACAGGCACACCAAAAATGAACAAGGGCGCAGTTAAACCAAACTTTGTTGATGCAGATGGCGATGGCGTTTGCGACAACAACACTACAGGTACTGGTAAAGGCAAAAGAACTAACTTCGTTGATGCAGATGGCGATGGCGTATGCGATAACGTTGGCAATCCTCAACCAAAACTTGACGGCACAGGAAGTGCAAACAAAATGAATCGCGGCAAAGGCAAAAAATAAGTAAGTACAGAGGTTGCTCTCCCAAAAACAAAAAAATCGAGCAACCTCTTTTTCTTTTCATCAAAATCAGGATACAGAAATGAAATCGAAAGTATTAATTATAATGATAAGTTTATTTGCGATTAATGTTTATTCGCAGACTTGGGGTGGGTTTGGTTCGGCTGTAGGTTATGGTTTCAACAACTATACCGCAGACACATCTTTTTCTACTTTAATTACTCAATCGGATATTTCAATCGGGCATGATTTTGATGAAAATTTTCAGTTATTCGGAACGATGAGCTATATAAATTTCGCTCAATTTACCGAAAGAAATTTCATTGCTCCTGAAATTGGATTAGGATATTCAAATTCATTTACGGAAGATATGTTTATGAATATGAATTTGGGTGCAAATTTCAGAATGGGAAGCAAGGAATATAATTATTTTAATTATTTGCAACCAATGCTGAACTTGAGCTTTGGATATAATTTATCTGAAACATCTGCTCTAACTTTGAATAGTTCGAACAAATATAAAAGATATACTCAATTATCTGATTTTAATTTCCTCGAAAACCTTAATAGTCTAAGTTTCAGAAAATCATTCGAAAGCAAAACCACTCTTTCCGGCTCAATTTCCTTGAATAATAAAACATATTTATCAAATTATGAAGAGTATATAAGTACAGATGTACTTTCTATAATGAAAAATAAAGGCAATGGCAAAGGAAATATGGGTATGGGAAGTACGGGTAATTATAATAATGCAACAACAGATACAGTTGTTAGCGGCGATACAACTTATTTGATTAACTATAAAAATATTGGAGCAAAAACTACAACGCAAGTTAAGTACGCATTGAATATTGCTCAAAATTTATTTGAATCTACAGGTATTTCTTTGAATTTCCAGCAAGGATTTATCATTTCTGACTTCAAAACAGAGGACTTTTCATCGACTTATGACTTTGCTACAGATGATGATTTGTATGATGATCCTTTTGCTTTTGATTTTACGAAAATTAGCGGCAAAATCACTCAAATGCTCCCGCTTGATATAAAGTTACAATTGAATTATTCATACTCTGACAAGCAATACTATTTTGCGGCAAATGTATCTGCC
>JANJUO010000567.1 GCA_024710535.1 bacterium | reverse complement strand
AAAACGTTAATAAAGTCAATCAAAACGTTAATAAAGTCAATCAAAATGTTAATAAAGTGATTCAAATCGTTAATAAAGTGCTTCAAAACGTTAATAAAGTCAATCAAAACGTTAATAAAGTCAATCAAAACGTTAATAAAGTCAATCAAAACGTTAATAAAGTCAATCAAAATGTTAATAAAGTCAATCGAAACGTTAATAAAGCTAATCGTGATGTAATTTGAGTAAAATTTTGGCAACTAATATGTACATAAGTTTAACATTTATTGTCCATAATCAAACTGGGGCTTGGTTACGAGTGGAATTCCTCAAACAAGGATATATGAGCTACTAAAACAATGAAGCCTTCCGAAGTGGAAGGCTTTCTGCGCCGTCATTCAAACAACTGTCGAAACCCAAAAACTACTTTTGTAATATGTTTGTTTTCAATTTTTAATTATGATTATGAGCAGTGCTTTCCAACTTGTTTTCGAGTTCTTTTTCAAGCGAAGTAATTTTTTTATCAATCATAAATAAATAAACAGAAATACCTAACCATAGGATTAACACAATCCCCAATACTACAAAAATGGCGTTATCATGAAGAAACTGTTCCATTATTTTATCCTATTAATATTTTATACATTTTCAATTTCATATTTTAATTTGTAATAACGATTTACGATATTGTAAATCCAGAAAAACAATGCTGTAAATGCAAACAAAGAGAGCCCAAATCCAAAAATCAGAGTTGTGTCTAATGAGCCGGTTTGCTGACTGACAACCGGTCCTGCATTGACATCATCGGCAGAGCCCGGATGCAAGCCCTTTGCCATTCTCGGCAATACAAATACCAAAAATGGTACTGTGATAAAGGCAATAATTGAATAAACAGAGCTCAATCTTGCACGCTTTTCATCATTATCGATTGCAGAACGCAACGCAAAATAAGCAAAATAAATCATAATCAAAACAAAAATTGATGATTGTCGGGGATCCCAATTCCAATAAGTTCCCCAATTATATTTCGCCCAAAACATTCCAGTTACAGTTGCAAGAATTGCAAAGACTGTGCCCAAAGATGCTGCAGAAGCCGCTTTCAAATCATCGAATGGATTTTTTTGTTTTAAATATTTCATAGCAAAAATCATAGAAATCAAATATGCAACTACTGCAACCCAAGCTTGAGGAACGTGCAGATTCAAGATTTTGATTCTTTCATCCAAACTTGGCACGAAGGGATAAATCAGTAACGGATCAATATAATCGGTTGCAACATATTCAGGCATACTTAATTCTTTGTTGTAAGTAAGTTTCAGAATCAATTTTTTGTCTGAATTTAATTCGCTCGGATATTTTTCACCTTTGAAAACTATGGAATTATAGGCATTTGTTTTGCCTTTGGAGTCAAGATTAATAACCCATATTTTCTGCTCTTCAATATATTTATGACTGCCCTTTTCAACAAACAGTTCAACATCGACTTCTTTATAATAGCCGTTCTCAACAAATTTAACATCGTTGATTGAGCCGGCAATTCTTGGATAAATTGATAAAATCAATGCAAAAGCCACTGCTAAAGCCACTGTGAGCTTCCACCAGAATGGTTTTGGTTTATTTAAATTCGGATAAAATCCAAACAAAATACCCAATCCTAAAGCTCCAAACATTATAAAAAATTTCATTTAACCCACAAATAATTAATAAAAATAATAATTACAATTCAAAATCACGTTTACAAATGTAAATTAATGTAGTTCTTTAGTCAATTTTAATAAATTATAAGGATTTTTTTCATTAGAGGGAAGATAGGAAATATTATCCATAACCAATTTCATTATATGAATTCCCAATCCGCCTCTTTTGAAAGTTCTGAAATATTCTTCCATATCAGGTGCGGCAATCGACATAGGATTGAATGGTATTCCTTTATCGAGAATTTTCACGGTAAAATTATTATCCAAAGTTTCCACCTCCAAGCAGAATGACTTTGAATTATCATATTTATAACTATGCTTAATCAAATTCGAGCATGCTTCATCAACCGCAAGGGCAATTTTTTGGCTTTCGGCAGAACTAAAGCCAAATTCGCTTGCTTTTAATGAAACAAATTCCCGAATTTTTTCCAGTTCGGATGTATCGCTTTTTGCTTTCAATTTATTATTTTCTATAATTTCTATCATAATTTAAATATTTTTTACGGAACCAAAACTTGAAATCAAGTGATTCTCTTCTTTGTGAATATCAAAAAGCATAGGGAATCCCAACAAATCAAAAACCGAAAATACTTTTTCATTCATATTTGCAAGTTTGATGTCTCCCCCATTTTTCCTAATATCTTCGATAAATACCATAAAAACACCAAGCCCGGCACTTGATATATAATCAAGTTCACCAAAATTAACAATAATTTTAAAATTACCGTTATTAAGAGAGTCTTGAATTGTATTTTCCAATATTGGAGCTGTATGCGCATCTAAATATCCCTTTAGATACAAGCATTCAACATCTTCTACTCTCTTTTTGGAAATTCCAAATTTTGTTGTGTCTTTCATCAATTCCTCAAAATCAATCTATTTTTAAAATAATTCAAATTCAATTTCCAAAATTACAAAATTTATCAAAAATCATTCCATTAATTTTTTATTGCCAAGAAAAATAAGTGCAAATATTGTCATATCATCACTATGAATAAGATTATCGCCATATTGCTGTACCTTCTTTATGATATTTTCTGTAACTTCAATTGCATTATTATTTTTATTATCCGAAAGAGTATTCTTAAGCGGCTCATATCCAAATTCTTCTTTATCTTCGGACTGCATTTCATTTATTCCATCTGTAAACATCAAAACAGCATCATTCTCATTCAATTTCAAAGAAACTTCTTCTAAAGCATTATCGAAAATACTTTCATTTGCCAATCCCAAACCTATGCCATTTGGTATAGATGAGCTGATTTTATTATTTTGTTTTATTAAAAATGGCATGTGTCCAGCTCTTGCAAAGGAAATATTGCCCTGATTATCAACAATAGAGAGTGCACTCATTGTAATGTAGAGTTTCTTTTCGATATTGCCATATAAAATTTTATTGATTTTTCTTAATAATTCAGATGGAGAATTTGCACTTGCCGCCACCGACATTACTATTCCTTTTAATTGTGCCATATAAAATGCCGCACTAAAGCCCTTTCCGGAAACATCGCCCACAAGAATGCAGTAGTTGCCATTTTTTAATTTTACAATATCGTAATAATCACCACCAACTTCGGTTGCCGGAATAGAATATGCCGATATAGAGTAATTTTCGATTTCAGGAAGTATTGATGGAAGAAGTTTGCTTTGAATTTTCTGAGCAACAAGTAATTCATTTTTGTATCTTTCTTTTTCGATTGATGCTTTCACTAATTTTGCATTCTCAAGAGCAATTCTAATATTATCGCCGAATGCATTAAGTACTTTCAAATCATCAATTTCAAATGAATATTCCTCAGTATCACCAACCAAAAGCGTTCCAATCCTATCTGTTGAAGAAAATAGCGGTATGATTATCAAACTCTTCACGTTTGGAAGATAATTTTTCATAGCACTAAAATATTTACTTTCAACAACCGAATCAATCAATTCACTTTGTTGGAATTTGCAAAGCATACCGGTTAAATCGAAATCATTATGAGCCGCATAAACTGCATTTTCATTTATATTTATTGATTTAACGATTCTAACTGTATTGCCTTCATACAATTCTGTCCAACTTGAATTGGCGTTGCAGGATTGAAGAGCGAGTTTTGTAACAACATCAAATAAATTATCAATATTATAATCCAAAGAGTCGGCAACCAATTTGTTTAGATATGTTAATGAACTAATTTCGGAGGTGCGTCTTTCAACAATTGTTGATGTTGGTAAAGATGCCAAAATCAGAAAAAATATTCTCAACATTGAAGTGCTGAGAATTATAAATGTAATTATGATTATTGTACGGCTAAATGGAAAATACTTAAGAATGATTATATTAAAATCAGAAAGATCAGCAAATCTCGACATTACAACTATTGCAATTATAAATGTGAAAAATGAAAGCCAAGCTTGCTTTACTTTCAAATCTCGCGGCAATAGTGTTACCCAACTATTTTTGGAATTCAATAACCATGATAATACAACAAGCGAAATATAAACAATTATGCCGAACACATCCAAAAACTCTAACTTATAGCCAAGATGAAACTGCATAAATTCTTTTATTATAAAAAAAGAATAAATATATGCAATTATAAAAAGGTAGAATTTTGTGCGTTTGTGCTTTCTGATGTTGAACCATTTGTATAAATAATGAATAACGTAAATTGTTGCAATTAAAACAAATAATGAAAATGCAATTTGCGAAAACAATGTAAATAAATTCTCAGGTATTCTACCAACATTGGTAATAGCTTCGATAAAAATACCGGCAAAAAGAATCGATATGCTGATTAAGAAAAATTTATTGACATCTTTAAGATAATCTACTGAAAAATTATTATTATCGCCCTTTTTCTTTTGAGAATTTTCCATAAATAAAGTCATCATAAAGGAAAATATGATTATTGATGATGTGATTGTATTCCAAAGCAATAAATTTTCTAAATTATACTTGCCAATCATGAATAAAATCACATCGCCAACTATTCTCAAAGCTGTAAAAATTATTCCAGCCGCAAAAAAACCGACTTTACTATTGTTACTCAATGCATCATCCGTAAAAAATATTTTTCTTATCATTTTCGGTTTACGAGTTATTTTTCAAAAAGTTTATCATTTTTTTTCATTTTTAAATTGTAAATTTAGGAAATTATAATTAAGTTAGAATAATTATTTTTTTAAAATTGGTAATTAAAATGAAATTTCTTTTAAATATTGAAAATATAAGACTCGCTGACAAAACAGCAATCAATGAATACGGCATTCCGGGCTCCGTTTTGATGGAAAATGCCGCTCGCTCTGTAAGTGATTTTATCAAAACAGATTTCCCTGATATCAAACGAATTAAGATATTTTGTGGTGCTGGCAATAATGGCGGTGATGGCTTTGCTATTGCCCGACATTTATTTTCGGATTATAATGTGGAGATTTTTTTGCTTGGCGATATTGCAAAGATGAGTGCTGAAACTCTTATGAATTATGAAATTGCTCAGAAAATGAAGATTCCTACATTCAAATTGGATTCGATAGACTCAATCAATTCTTTCGATACTAATTGCGATATTGTGATTGATGCTTTGATTGGTGTTGGTGGCGATGAAAACCTTCGCGGTGATGTTACCACGCTTTTGCGAAAGATCAACAAGATTAAGGCTGTCAAAATAGCAGTTGATATTCCATCAGGACTTAATGCCGATACTGGTGCAATCTCTGATGTTTGCTTTGGTGCTGATTATACAATTACTATGTTCACTGAGAAAATTGGAATGAATCTCCTATATGGTCGCGATGTTTGCGGTACTATTATTCAAGCAGATTTAGGTGCCCCTATGTCTATTATTCAAGAATTATCCAGCGACTATATTCTTGAGAATGAGGATATTCCGTATATTATTCAGGAAAGAGAAAGAAACTCTTCTAAATTCGACTTTGGACGCGTGATTGTTGTTGCCGGCTCTGAGAATTTTTCTGGTGCCGCTTGCCTTGCAACTAATGCCGCAGTGAAATCCGGTGCAGGTTTGGTGGAATTAATTTCTCCAATTATGCATCCTGCATTGCTTCCGGAAGTGATTT
>JANJUO010000552.1 GCA_024710535.1 bacterium | reverse complement strand
TTAAGATGTCTGCTTTGCATTCTTCGATTGCAGAATACCTTTCTTTTAATGCTAATCTAATTTCATTTTTTGTGCCTGCAACATATTTTGGTCCTAAAGCGTGCGACACTTCATGAAGAGTTACAAAACTTGTAAATGATTTCTTATCAACATACTTAGCAAATTCAGGAGCAAGTAATTTTTCGCCTATTTTAGAAACAATTTTATCGAATTTTGCTTCCATGTGATTTTTGTACATTGATAATTTTCTACCTTTTGCATCTGCTACTTTAGGATCGTTTGGAAGGGCGGCGGCAATTGTTTTCACACCTTGTTGGCAATCACCACCAAAATATACCACATTCACAACTTGAATAACATTGCCTTCTTTGAATTCTTTATTTTTGTATTTATCATCGAATGGAAGGGAATTCTCGAAATTTTTCATATTAGATTTGTATAACTGAAGTTCGGCAGTTGCCGCTTCGTCTCTCATCATTACAACAGCTTCATAAGCCGATTTGTAGTTGTAATGCTCATCTTGATAATTTTCAATCGGACCAATGACGATGTCGAATTTATTATTTACAACATCCATCCATTGCAAATCACTTTCGTAATATTCATCATTTCTGATTGCCTTTGCTCTCAAAGATAAATATTTTTTGAACGCCGGCTCGTCTGAATAAACTGCCGCAGAATCCAAAAGATTTGCGAGTTTTTGAGTTTCTTTGAAATATTGATTATATGGAATTGCTTTGAATCCTTGTGGCTCTCGAACAACCATTGTATATTGACTTTTGAGCAATTCAGCAGTTTTTGCATCAACAGTTGTAAGATATTTATCAAATTCTTCTTTTGTCATATCAGCAGGGTAGAAGCCACCGCCTTTTGGTCTATCTTTTGGACCATTGCCGACAAATCTTTGATTGTCAAAAAGCGGATCATAAGCGCCAAAATTGATATTAACATAATCGAGTAATAATTTTGATTCCTCTGAATTAACTGCCATTAATGAATCACGCAATTGGATTCCGTCAGGTGAGCATTGATGCCAGAAAATCATATCGGCAAGTTTTCCGGCTTCCACCATCAATTCAAGCAATTTTTGCTCTCTTTCGGTCAATTGCGATAAATCAGTAGCAATTTCAACAGGCGAGTATGCCTTAATTCTTTCAGAAACGAGTTTTGCCTCATCAGACATTGAGATCTCCTTTGTAGGTTCTTGCTTTTTTTCGCAGGAAGTCAGAAAAGCCAAAAAAGCAATAATTAATAAAACATTCCAAACCTTCATTTTTTTACCTTTTTTGATAAATAATACTTAATTGAACTTTAAAATTACGAAGCTTGAACGTTTTGACAAAACTTTTTTGAAATTAATCAAATCAAAAATGTAATTGTCTAAAATTTGGGATTTTTTTTATAGATATTATAGTTTATTTTTTTAATTTCTTTGAGAAATTTTCCTTTTTTGCACTCGTATCTATTCTTAGCTTGATTACGGGAAAAAATATATAAGCGGCTTAGTCATCAGAATTTATTTTTCTATCTCATATAGATTAAATTATATAATCGCTATGTGATAATTTTTTCCAAATTCCCCCAAAAATATAAAGATATATTTTTTCTTAAAATGTTTTGTATTAATTTAATTGAATAAATTGTTCATTGAATTATAATTATTTTGTTTAGAATGAAATTGTGATGTTATAATTCTTTCAAATAATTATAATTAATGAAATAAAAATTTATTATATTAGATTAAAATTTTAACTTATTGAATTACGATTTTATCTTATTGGGTTAAAATTTTATCTTATTGGGTTACGATTTTATCTTATTGAATTGCGATTTTATCTTATTGTATTACGATTTTATCTTATTGGGTTAAAATTTTATCTTATTGGGTTAAAATTTTATCTTATTGGGTTAAAATTTTATCTTATTGGGTTAAAATTTTATCTTATTGGGTTAAAATGTCATCTTATTGGGTTAAATTGTCATCTTATTGGGTTAAAATGTCATCTTATTGGGTTAAGCTTAATCATGTTAGAGCCAATAATATGAAAGTTAGAGCCAATAATATGAAAGTTAGAGTCAATAATATGAAAGTTGGAGTCAATAATATGATATTTTAGTATAATAAGATGAAAACTGTAGCCAATATGATAAAGAAAAAAATCAATAAGATAAAAAAAAATTGTATAGGTAACTAAGCAGGGCTTTGTAACCGTTATTGAAAATAGATGTGTCGCCGTATAACTTAGATGAGCATCCGTAGGCGTGGAAGTGGTTAAAAAAAAACCTTCCGGAACATTTCGCTGGAAGGTTTTTGTATAGGGAAGAGGGACTTTAAAATTTATTCAATATTTTGGAATTGCTCTCTAATTCTTTCTAATTCTTCTTTCACGACAACAACCATTTGAGAAATGATGGCATCATTGATTTTTGAGCCAATTGTATTTACTTCACGATTCATCTCTTGCAATAAGAAATTGATTTTTCTGCCCGGAGAGTCGTTGCCTTTCAATGATTCATGGAAAAATTTAAAGTGCGAATTCAATCTAACACATTCTTCGGAAATGTCTAATTTATCAGCAAGGAGAACCATTTCCATTTGGATTCTTTGTTCATCATATTCATCACTTTCGAATAATTGGGCAACTCTTTGACGCAATTTTTCGCGTTCTTGAGGTATTCTTTCTGCACCTGAAACTTCAATTTTCTTCACAGTATCCTGAATTTTTTTCATTCTGATAAAAATATCTTTCGAAATTTGAGCGCCTTCTCTTTT
>JANJUO010000540.1 GCA_024710535.1 bacterium | reverse complement strand
CAGCGGTGGCCGCATCGCTCGCCTCGCTTGCCTTGGTCGTGGCGGTGGCCACGCTCGCGGCGGCAGCGGTGGCCGCATCGCTCGCCTCGCTTGCCTTGGTCGTGGCGGTGGCCACGCTCGCGGCGGCAGCGGTGGCCGCGTCGCTCGCCTCGCTTGCCTTGGTCGTGGCGGTGGCCGCGCTCGCGGCGGCAGCGGTGGACGAGTCGCTGGCCTCGCCGGCCTTGGTCGTGGCGGTGATCGCACTGCCGGCAGCAGCGGTGGCTGCGTCGCTCGCCTCGCCTGCCTTGGTCGTGGCGGTGGCCGCGCTCGCGGCGGCAGCGGTGGCCGAGTCGCCGGCCTCGCCGGCCTTGGTCGTTGCAGTGGTCGCGCTGGTAGCGGCAGCGGTAGCCGAGTCGCTCGCCTCACCGGCCTTTGTCGTGGCCGTGGTGGCGCTGCCGCCGGCAGCGGTGGCCGATGCCGCAGCGTCGTCGGCAGCGGCGGCAGCTACCGCCGCCGCGTTGGACGCCGCCATTGCCTGCGCCAGCGCGTCATTCCCGGCCAGAACCGCCGCCAGATATTGGGCATGAAGCTGGTTGAGCTTGGTGATGTAGTCCTTATCGCCAACCGAAAACAGGGGATCGCTCATGATTATGACTCCTCAAGAGTTAGGGTGGTTTGGTGAACGCCGAGGTAGCGATGGGTCATCGCGCTGTCGGCACTAAGCCTGCCGAAGAGCATGTGCATCTGCTCTTCGCGGGGATCGGGATCGTCGGGGTAGAGACTGACCAGCACCTGGCCCTGCAGGCCGTAGTCGCGCAGAATCGACCAGCACATGGTGCGGTCGTGGGGCGTCATCCAGGACAGGTCGATGCTGAGGCTGCGGCCGCGCGCCTGCGCGTCGACGAACTGGTCGCCGCCGCCGCCGCGCGCATGACGGCTGCCGTCGCGCAGGCCGACCTTGGCGCCCCAGCTGTGGTTGTAATCGGGCTGCCAGTAACGGCCGACGATGATGCGGCCGGCCTCGATGTAGCCGTCCGGGTTGGTGGCATCGTCCAGATCGATGACCAGCTTGCGCACGGCGGTGTGCGCGATCCAGGCGCGGGCGTAGGCGCCGCCGCCTTGGGCGAAGGTGTTGGCTCCGCCGCGCCGATAGATGTTGGGCGCCAGCGCCTCGACGCCCCACCAGCCGCCATCGAGCGGCGCCGGTGGCGCGGCGAGGATGGCGCCACTATCGACGGCCGGCGCGGCATCGTCCGGCAGGGTGTAGCCACGCGCGCGGATCGTGGCGGCGCTGGTGATGTTGCAGAACGGCAGGGCCACGCCACCGATGATCTCGGGCGTCGGCCAGGTGAGCGTCAGCGTCGCGGCGGTGGCGGTGGCGCGCCACACGTCGGTGTTCATGTTGGTCAACAAACGGTCGACCGTGCGCGTGCCGGCCGCGCTGCTTGCCAGCATCGTCGCGCGATAGGCCGCGTTGTCGAAGATAACGCGCATGCGGCTCATGGGGGTGTCAGCCGCGCCGCGCGATGCGCAGCCCGACCTCCGCCAGACGCGCGTCGATCTGTGCGAGCAGCGCGTCGTCGAAATCAGCATCCACCAGCGGCTCGACGACGTGCGTCTGCGCGCCGGCGATCTCGACGCCGTCGTCGTCCGCCAGCGTCACCACCTTGGCGCCAGTGACCGGGGCGAGGTGGCCGCCGAAGGGACCGGTAAAGTTGATGGTGAGATTGACGTGCTTGACGGTTTTTTTCATGGTGAACTCCTAGATCCAGTAAGGAAGCTTGATCGCGCCGGTGCCACCGGACTGAGACGCGACGTTGAGGGTCAGCCAGCCCGTCGGTGCCTTGATGCTCCAACCGCTGCCGCCAGGGCTGGAGGCGGTGTTGTTGATGAACACGACGATGTTGTTGACCGGATGGCCGGTGGCGACGGTGCAGCCGCCGGAGATCAGTCCGGAGTTGTGAGGCCCGGACAGGCCGCCGGCGTTGTCCGCGCTCGCGGCCTCGGCCGCTCTCAGGTTGACGCAGGTCAGGCCGTTCGCGACCGGCACATTTCCAGCCGCGTTGCCGGCATGACGCCCGTCGAGCAAGTCTGCATTGAGGTTGGCCACCACCTGCGTCGAGCTGATGGTCATGAGCCCCGCGACCTGCAGGGCTACCCCGGTTGCGCTGTAGGCGGCCACACCAGGGCCGGACCCCGCGTTGTATCCATACACCCCGGCGCCGCTGCCGTATGCCTCGCCTTTGACGGCATGTCCACTCGATGTATTGACGCCAAGCACGCCACTGCGAGACGAATTGGCAATGCCGGCCACGCCCTCGGCGACGCCAGCAGGCATGCCGATCACCGCCGCCTGATAACCGCCGCCACTGACCGATCCGGTCGCCTTTAAACTGCCCGCCGTGTTGACGTTGCCGGCGAATGTACCGTTGCACCCGGAGATGTCACCTTTGAACGCAAACACCCCCCCAGCCAAGTCAATCACCAGCTTGGTCTCGCCGCCGTATTTGTAGATCGCACCGGCGTCGTGGTAGGCGTAGCCGGTGCCACTGGCGTAGCCGCTGCTCTGCTGTTGGAACCCGCTGCCGGTGAT
>JANJUO010000514.1 GCA_024710535.1 bacterium | reverse complement strand
AATTCAGTGATTTGATTCAATTTCCTCGCAAAAAAACCATCAAAGAAATCAGTTATTCCGGCTATTATTCCAACAATAACCGCAATTTGAGTTTCGCCAATAAGCAATAAATAGATCATTGGGATAATCAAAACTATTCTTAACAGACTAAATAAATTCGAAATCAACAACCATTCTTTCATCTTTTCTTAATCCAAATCAATGTTAAAATAAATGCTATGCTTATTCCGGCAAACATAGGCTCTAATTCTATGAAAATTGCAAATTCATAAGACTTCAAAATTAACCAAAAAAATGAAGTCAGCGATGAAAAAATCATAATTTTTATTGCATTTTTTGAATCTATTTTATATTTGCTGTTCATACTGATTATCAATGGAAATATTAATCCCGGCACTGCAATAGAAGAAGTATTATAGATTAATTGAACTACCGATGGCAATGAAATTGCCATAATAATGCCCACAATTCCTGTAAGTACCAGCCCGATTTGAGTAAGATTTCGAGTATTTAATTTGGTAAATTTCGATAATAGCCGCTTTGATGTTCCGAGCAAATCGTTGCCAATTGTAATTGCAGAAATAAATGCGTAACTATCTAAAGTGCTCATAACAGCAGAAATCATTGCCACAACAAAAATGCCTTTCCAAAATAATGGCAAAACGCTTTCACCAAGGATAGGAAAAGTCATAATCGGATTATCAATGGGGAAAAAGGCTCTCGCATACAAGCCGGTTGTTAATGTGAAAAAATCAAATATTATCCAAAAGATAATCGAAATATAAATACCTTTTTGGGCTGTTTCAGGAGTTTTTGCGGCTGAACATCTTTGATGAAAACTTGGATCAACGAAGGTTTGAAATGCAATAATAAACCATGCAAGAACATATTGAATAGAATATTCACCTTTGAAATGTAAGTGATTTTCAGGCAACAATTTTGTCATTTCGCTAATTGGACCGAGATTGACGATTGTAAAAAAAAGTAATGCACCAAATCCAATATACATAAATATAAATTGAATGGAATTTGTTAGAACATCTGCCTTGAATCCGCCATTGTAAATATATACAAGTGATATTATTACACCAATTATGATTGATAATTCCAAACTCAATCCGGAGAACATTTGTATAATTACACCAAGCATTAGAATATAAACAGCAGGTATTGTTATAACCAGTATGATTATTGAAGCAATTTTTCCCGCATAATTGCCATATTCATTCGTGATTTGCTCCGGAATAGTGTGAACATTCGAAGCTCTGATTTTCTTTGAAATATATTTTGCAAAAAGAAATGCCGCAATGTAATAGGGCACTCCAAAACAAATCCAAGCAACAATCCCGCTTGTATAAACAAATTCTCCAATTCCTAAAATACTTCCATACCAAGTTGCAACCAATGTAGCCACAAAAAAAGGCAGAGTTAGTTTTCTGCCTGCAAGAATATATTCTTCAGATGAATTAGATAATTCTTTTTTACGAGATAAAACAAATCCTGTATAAAGAATAATTATGATGTAGAATCCAACAATCAATATATCAACTAAATGAAGATTCATTTTGATTTTTTGAAGAAATCAACAGTTTTGATGAGTCCATCAAACAAATTTGTTTGTGGAGTCCATCCACATACTTCATTGAATTTTTGATACGAAATAACACTTCGGCGCTGTTCGCCCGGCTTTGCAGGATTATGAATTTCATCACATTCAGCACCAATAATCTTCTTAAGAGAATTAAAAATATAATTTACATCATTTTCTGTTGCTGTACCAATGTTGTATATACCATTCAGATTTGCTTGTAATGCAATAACGTTAGCATTTACCACATCATCGACATAAACATAATCACGGGTATTTTCGCCATCTCCATTTATGAATGCTTGCTCACCTTTGAGCATTTTATTTGCAAATATGGCAACAACACCAGCCTCGCCAAATGGATTTTGCCTTGGACCATAAATATTTGCATAACGAAAAATCACAAAATCAATGCCATCATTTAAATTATAATATTTTATGTATTTTTCATTTGCAAGTTTGGAAATTCCATAAGGTGAAACAGGTTCGGTCGGATGAGACTCATCAGCTGGAAAAATTGTCTGCTCTCCATAAACAGTTCCACCGGAAGAAGCAAAAATAATTTTCTTAACGCCGGATTTTGCGGCTGAATTAAATAAATTCACTCCACCTATGATATTTGTTTGAGCATCAAAAATTGGATTATTTACTGAAACCCTAACATCAACTTGCGCCGCATGATGATTTAGAATATCAAATTTTTCTTCTTCGAAAATCTTCTCAATTCTATCAGAAGTAACATCCAATTCATGAAATTTTGCTTTTGGATTGATGTTGTTTCTGTTCCCAGTTGATAAGTTATCAATTACAACAACATCATGACCTAATTCAATATATTTATCAACAATATTCGATGCGATAAATCCTGCTCCACCGGTTACACAAATTTTCATCTGATTCTTATTTTTCCCTAATTATAATTATCAATCTTTTATCGGCTTTCCAAAATCCATCAGGATTTGTAACTTTTAGAATGCCGGCACCTGCTTCATTTTGCGTTAATGATATAAAATTCTGATTATGCGAAGAAACAATTTCATCAATTTTGAAATTTGCGGGTAATGGAAATTCTGTATTTGTCAGAATATTAATCTTTGTAAATTTATCAAATTCTGCATCTGGATTTGGAATCCATTTTCCTCCAATTCCAAGAAATCCTTCTCCTTCCATTTTGATAATACCAGCTTTTTCGAGTTCTTTTTCAGTGGCAATTATATAAAACGCAGTATTTTTTTCAGTGATTTGCTGTTCTAACTGGCTTTCTACCTGAGATTTTCCTTCCAAAGCAATATCTCTCTCCTGAATAACCACACCCAAATCTGCTTCAAGTTTATTGATTCTTTCATTTTGAGTTTCGATAATTTTGTTCTTTTCGGCAATAATATTTTCAAGAGTAGCAATTTTTTCAGTAAGCTCTTTGTTTTTGCCACTAATTTGTTTCAGTTTTTTTTCTAATCTTGCAATATCTTCATTCCTGGTTTTTAATTGGAAAGCAAGATACTCAATTTTTTGGATAATTTGCTGTTCGTAAGAACTGCCCTCTGCTTTGTTTGGTACATTGGCAATTTTGCTTAATTCGTCATCTATTCGATTTACCAAACTGATTGCAGAAGCATAATTTTGGAGCAAACTATCCTGAAGTTGCTGAAATTTTTGCTCGCGTTCATTAATAGAAGAATTCCCATCCACAGATCCAATTTCTTCAGCAGGGATTTCTTCTTCCTTATTGCAGGCAAGAATTGCAAAAAATAGTGTTGCCAGCAATATAGTAAATAGTAATTTTATTTTCATTTTATTTCCTCTGATAATTCAAATTTCGGATAAATATTTTTGTCTTTATTATTTAACAATATTCTGCCAACAGAATCAACCCTAAAAGTTAGTTCTCCAAATTCTGTTGAATAAATAGTTGCTTTATTAAAGTCAATTGTTCCACTTGCAGAATTTCTCGACTGAACACCAACATTCAATACATAATCAAACGAATTTAATTGCTTGTTTACGTTTTTGATTTGGAGAAGTAATGCATTTACACTTCCATTGTTGTCTGTTTTGGTTCCAACATAATTCTTTTGTAAATCAATTTCGAATTTCATCGAATCCAAATATTGCTCTCCAAACGTTGGAGAATCGGGTTTTTGATTGACAGAAACTGATTCTTTTGGGTCAATTTTGTTCAATACAAAATACGCCGCAACTACCACAACCAATACAGTTGCTATTGAAATTGCCACCCAAATCCATATCTGACTCTTATTTTCCTGTTCCATCTACAATCTCCAAATAAATGTAAATCAAAAGGTTAAAACGAAAAATACAAAGATATGTTTTTTTTGTTTAAAGTCATCAATATTTTTATTGATAATTTACAAAAAAAAATAAAATCAAATGTCTGTAAAATAAAAATGTCTGTTCTGAATCGAATCAAAACAGACATTCTTCAATATTCAACTTTAATCCAAAGATTGATTGAGCAATTCTGCCTGCTCTGCAATCTGTAGATTTTCAATAACCGTTAGCAAATTTCCAGTCATTACATCTTGTAAGGAATAATTTTTGCCTTCACCTTCAAGTCTATGGTCGGTAACACGGTTTTGTGGATAATTATAAGTTCTGATTTTCTCAGAACGATCACCGGTCTTCACCATAGATTTTCTCGTTGAAGCCATTTCGTCATTTTGCTTTTTCAATTCAAGTTCATATAATCGTGAGCGAAGCACTTTCATTGCTTTCTCGCGATTCTTGAGCTGAGAGCGTTCTTCCTGACATTGAACAACAAGACCTGTTGGATTATGAACAAGACGAACTGCAGTTTCCACTTTATTAACATTCTGACCACCTTTTCCGCCGGCTCTATAAATATCGATTCTTAGATCTTCTTCTCGAATTTCGATATCAATATCTTCTGCCTCAGGAAGAATTGCCACTGTTGCCGCAGAAGTGTGAACTCTGCCTTGAGCTTCTGTTTCGGGAACTCTTTGAACTCTATGAACACCACTTTCGAACTTCATTGTACCATAAACATCATCGCCTGAAATTGAAAAAACTATTTCCTTGAAACCACCTTTTTCACTTTCATTGAAATCTATTACATCAATATTGAATTTCTTTCTCTCTGAAAAATGTTGATACATACGGAATAAATCACCTGCAAAAATTGCCGCTTCGTCTCCACCTGTACCTGCTCTGATTTCAACAACGCAATTTTTCAAATCATTCGGGTCTTTCGGAATCAAAAGTACTCTCAATTGATTTTCGATAATTTCGATTTCCTTATTCAATTCTTCATTTTCTTCATAAGCCATTTCTCTAAGTTCCGGCTCGGTTTCTTTAGAATTAATAAGTTCTTTGTTTGAAGCAAGGTCATCGCATAACTTGATGTATTTCACACCAACATCGGTAACTTTTTTTAATTGCTTAAACTCACGCGAAAGTTCTTTATACCTTTTTACGTCACTCATAATGTCGGGAGAATTTAACTTTTCCTCAACACTTTTATGCTTTTCCAAAATGGAACTAATTTTATCGTACATTCTTTTTCTGAGAATTTTATAAAAACAAAGTGCAAAAATACTAAATAATTAACAAATGATATAGTAATTTATAATCAAAGTAATTTCTTACACAAATTTGCTTAATATTTCAACAAATATCTACCATCCATATTGCATTTTGTTTGTTTCGATATGCACTAAGTGTGCTTATTGAGCCTATTGAAATACTACGAATAGCACAAATCCGCAAAAGTTCCTTAGTTCGGTTCGATACGCACTACGTGTGCTTATTGAGCTTGTCGAAATACTTCGAACGGCACTAACCACTCATTGAATGATAGGCAGAATCGTATCGAAATGAGCAGAAAATGAGACGATGGGAGGTACTTTCCGCCGGTGGTTAGTGTTTACCGTTGGGTGGTCAATGATTTCCGTTGGGTGGTCAATGATTTCCGTTGAGTGGTCAATGATTTCCGTTGGGTGGTTAATGATTTCCGCTGAGTGGTCAATGATTTCCGATTCAACGAAATCTTAAAACCATTTATCGGAATAGATATTTCAATGTAATTTTTTTGATTCTGTTTCAGCAGTTTGTTGTTTTCCTTGCACTTTTTTAAATTATTTAAATGCATAACTTAGATTACAATTGACTTTTCCGAGAAATTTTAGCCAATTGCAGTAAATTTCAATTTTTCAGAGAGAAAGTTTTGGATTTTTTCAGTAATATTAACATCGATTCAGGGAAATTTTGTAACAGTACAGACAGACCTTTTGACGTCAATTGAAATTTCTTATTCTTCAATATAATTCAAACACACCTGCAGAGCTAATTCACAAAATATAGAGACAATTCTTATGACTGCCGCAAATACCTTACTCAACCCAATCTAAAATTAACGGTATTCTCTGTTCAGAATGAGCAAGTAAATAGCACCAATTTCGAGTTTTATAGATATTTTTCAATTGAGCATTATATCTTTGATGGCAAAATGCTATAAAATTAAAAATTAAAAAAAAAGAGTGTTACCGAAAACAATAACACTCTTTTTTGATAAATCATTTTTCTCTTATTTAATTTCAATTAAATATGGCATTGCTACAAGTGCATTTTCTTTTTGTGCAATTTTTGCAATATTCATTGAGTAATAAATGCTGTTTTTCATTTCTGCGGGAAGTGCATCTATCGACATAAGCAAAGATTTTGCGTCAAGTCCAAGCATTTTTGCGAAATCAACTTTTGAAGAAACATCTTCATCACCTGATTTTTTCAATCCAAATGCTTTAAGAATTGCTTGGAATTCATCTTCTTTTTCAGGATAAATTCTAACTCTTACTTTTGTATCAGCATTGATGCCTAATCTTCTTTTGGCAATATTTAATGTTGTTTGAAGACCGCCTAAAGTGTCCACCAAACCAATTTTATGGGCATCTTCGCCAGTCCATACTCTTCCCTTTGCAATAGCGCGAACTTGGTCGAATGTTTTTCCGCGACTTTCAGCAACTCTACTCAAAAATCTGTAATAAATACTTTGAGATAGTTGATGAAGTTGTGTTTTCTGTTTATCATCATAAGGGAACATTCCATTCATAAATTGTGCTGAAGTATTTGTATTAATTGTATCAGCAGTGAGATCTAATTTGCTCATCAATCCGCTAAGATTAGGAACAGCCATAACCACACCAATCGAGCCGGTAATGGTAGCTGGATGAGCAATTATTGTATCGCAAGCCATTGCCATATAATAACCACCGGATGCCGCTACATTTGCCATTGAAGCATATACAGGTTTGACTTTTCTGGTCTTCATAATTTCTTCCCAGATCTCATCGGATGCAATTACAGATCCACCCGGGCTATCGATTCTAAGAATAATTGCCTTGATATTCTTATCTTCACGTGCTGATTTCAAATATTTAACAAAATCACCCGATTTGATTTCGAATTCTCCACCGAATCCGCCAGAAGCAGTTCCGGATGTAATGGCGCCAACTCCGTTAATAATTGCAATTTGAGTATTATCATCATAAACAACATCATTTTGGGAAACATTTTCACCAGATAAATAAGATGAAACTGATAATAATTTTATCTTTGTTTCTTTTTTCTTTGGCTCTTCGTAAGTATAATTTTTTACATCGAAGTCATAATTTTTGCCTTCAACTTTTGCTTTTAGAAATTCTTTAACAGATTGTTCGGTTGCCAAAACATCAATGAAGCCCAATGCTTTCAAAGAATCGGCAGTATAAACACCTCTATCAAGAATTTCTTTTATGCTTTCTTTGGATAATTTTCTTGCATTGGCAATTGCATCCGAAAATATATTATATCTTTGATTTAGCAATACTCTAAGTTGGTATTTTGCGGAATCACCATATTTTTTATCCTTATACATATCAGCAGCAGATTTGAAGTCTTCGAAATGCTCTACATGATATTTGACGCCTATCTTCTCCATCAAACCTGTCAAGAACAATGAAGATGCTCCAAAACCGTTCATTTCCATAATACCTTCCGTTGGCATAAAAATAGTATCAGCGGCAAGAGTGTTGTAATACATTGCTTCATCGCCAACTTCGATAAATGCATAAATGAATTTACCGGAAGTCTTGAAATCTTTCAAAACATCTTGGATTTCTTGTGCTTTTGCCCAGCCAATCGGACTAAATCCCGGCTTGATATAAATACCTTTAATTTTGTCATCTTTTTTCGCTAATTTGATGGCATTTATTGTTTCAAGAAACGAGGCACCACTACTTCCGCCCATACCGAATGCTTCAAATGGATTTTTCTGTGAATATTCATTCAATCCACCTTCAAAAGTAACATAGAGTACGGAATTATCTCTAACCTCAACTTTTTCCTCTTCGAATGCAGTTGAAAAAGAACCTGCAAAAGTAGAGAATATAACTGCAATAAATACAAAAAACAGCACAACAATACCACCAATAATCAATATTGGTATCCACCAATTAGTTCTTCTTGGTCTTTGATAT
>JANJUO010000466.1 GCA_024710535.1 bacterium | reverse complement strand
CAAATAGTAGAGAAATACAAAATCCAAGAATAGTTCTAGAAGAATTTGTTTCTAAAAGATTAGATCCGCTTTTGAATTACATTTTCTTTGATGAAAATAACGATTTGATTCATAACAAATACATATTATTGGGCGATAGTGAAGTTGGAAGTTTTGCTGAAAACAAATTATATTCAGATTCCACTCTTGGAATTTATTATAATTTGCTCAATATTGTTGGAAGTAGAATGAAGCTTAATCCAAAAGCATCTCTTACAATAACCGGATGCAATTCCAATACCGGCAGTGAAAAGGGAAATTTGGATTTATCAAAAAGAAGAGCCGAAAATGTTCGCAAGTACTTACAAGATATGTGGTCTATCGATCCAAGCAGATTGGTTGTTCAAACTCGTAATCTTCCCGCAAAAGCATCATTACCTTTTGAAGAAACAGAGAAAATGGAGGAGAATCGCCGCGTTGAATTGAGCTCAGCAGATTACGAAATTTTGAAGCCGGTTTTTTCTACTGATACTGCAATGTTTTGTAATTTAGAAAAAATTAGATTCGTTCCCAAAATCAATACTGAATCCGGTTTGAGCGAATATTCAATCAAGGCAACAATTAAAAAAAGTGGTGATTTTCTTGATTTGAATAGAAATACTATCCAAGATGAATATGTTGATTTGGATAATTTCAGAAAAATGCTCCGTACCGCAACAAATCCGATAACATATCAATTATCTGCCACAGATAGCAAACAGCAAACCAAAAATTCCGCAATCAAACAGATACCAATAGAAGTGGTTTCAATCGAAAAGAAAAGACAAAGTATTGGTGTTGATTATGAAATAAATAAATTTAGTTTGATTTTATTTGAGTTTGATAGAAGTGATATTGCCGGAAACAATAAATCAATTGTTGATTTCATCAAAACAATTGCAAAAGCCGATTCTGAAATTGAAATTGTGGGCTTTACTGACAGAACCGGAAACGATGATTACAATTTAAAATTATCCGAAAAAAGAGCCGAAGCAACGAAATCCACTTTGGGATACAAAAATGCTAATTCTCGTGGAGCTGGCGAAACTGTTTTGATTTATAACAACGACATACCCGAAGGCAGATTCTATTGCAGAACTGTAGAAATTATGGTTAAAACAAGGGTGAAGTAGTTTCTACTCCAAACTTATCACTCCGCCTCCAAGACAATAGCCGTCTTTATAAAAAATGCAGAATTGACCGGGGGAAATTCCCTGGTCTTCTTCTGCTAATTTCACTTTCAATTTATTTTCATCAATGTAATCGAAATTTGCGGAATATTTTTTGGCTCCGTGTCTGATTTTGACATTAATTTCACCGACATTTGCGGGCTCACCTATCCAATTGATGTCTCGTACAAAGAAATTATCATGAGAAACTTGCTCTTTTCCATTTTCACGAGAAATGTAAATTATATTTTCTTTTAAATCTTTCTTAACAACGTACCAAGGACCGCCACTCAAGCCCAATCCGGTTCTTTGCCCGATTGTATGAAACCAATATCCTTTGTGCGTTCCCCATTTCTTGCCGGTTTCGATTTCTATAATATCGCCTACTTGCTCTCCAAGATGAAATTTGATGAAATCATTGTATTTTATTTTCCCTAAAAAACAAATTCCTTGGCTATCTTTTCTATTTGCAGTTGAAAGATTGAATTCTTTTGCCAATTCTCTTATTTGTTGCTTTGTGAAACTACCAATTGGGAATAAAATTTTCGAAAGTTGCTCTTGTGATAAATAAGTCAGAAAGTAAGTTTGGCACTTCACAGCATCTGGGGACTCTTTCAAATAAAATAATCCATTTCTTTCCTCAACTTGTGCATAGTGTCCGGATGCAACTTTATCGAAACTTGCATCAATCTTTTTGAAAAAATCACCAAACTTTATGTTTTTATTGCACATTATGTCCGGACTTGGAGTTCGCCCCGCTTTTAATTCACGAATTGTATATTCAACCACTGTATCCAAATATTCTTTTTGCATATTAACAATATGTAGTGGCGTATTGGTTTGCTCGCAAACGCTACGAACAAATTGCAAATCTTCTTCCCAAGGGCAATTTCCCAAAAATGCAAGTTCTTCCTCAAGCCAAATCTTAAGATAAAATGCTTCAACTTCGTGCCCCTGCTGTTTTAGCAAATGCAAAGCAACCGAACTATCAACTCCACCGGAAAGTAAAAGTGCAACTTTCATAACTCTTCTTCAATTTATGATCATAACAATTCTGAATTCAAATTAAATTCAAGATTGAAAACGACTTTGTTTGGCAATTATTGATTTTTTGTAAGAATCTCCCCAAAAAGCGAATTGACAAACATTGATTTATAAAATTAACAATATCTTTGTGGTATTTTTTAATTATTTTTGTTTTTTGATTGTTCAATTTTTTTAATTTATTTAGAAATTTTATGCCAAAAGTATTAATAACAGGAAGTGGAAGAAGATTAGGCAAAGGTCTTGCCGCCAAATTTGCCGAGTGCGGATGGGAAATCGGTATTCATTATAATAATTCAGCAAAGGGCGCATTAGAATTTTCTGAAGAATTATCAAAAAAAGGAATAAATACAATTTTGTTGCACGCAGATTTGAGAAATGAACAAGAAATCTCGAATATGTTTGATCTTCTGAAAGAAAAATCTTGGATTCCAAATGTTTTGATTAATAATTCAGGTATGTTTCCGGCAAAGAAATCGATATCGCAACTCAAGGCAGATCTTTGGGATGAAGTTATGGATATAAATTTGAAATCAATATTTCTAACTTCTAAATTATTTGCTGAAATTGCAGATCAAAATGCAAAAATTATCAATATTGCATCAATTGGTGGCATTGAAGTTTGGGATGGACGCATTCCATACAACGTTTCCAAAGCCGGCTTGATTAAATTAACTGAAGTTTTATCCAGAGAATTGGCTCCAAATATTTCTGTTAATTGCGTTTCTCCGGGAACTTTGCTTATTGATGATGAGCCAGCTATCGAAAAACTTATTTCTATTGACAAAATTCCTGCAAAACGCTATGGCAAAGTTCAAGATATTTTTGAAGCAGTGTGGTTTTTTGCAAATTGTACTAATTATATCACCGGAAACCACATAATTGTTGATGGTGCGTATAGATTTAATAGATAAAGATCGAATAATTTCAAAAAATCTGCCAAATGAAAGATCTTTTTTATAGAATGCATTGTTTTAAACTTTTCAAAAGCCAATGTTAATACCAAACATCAAAAAACTATAATTGTAATCAAAATTTGGAGAGTTTGAGATATTATTGATATAAGAATAATCAAATACTAAACTTATATTATT
>JANJUO010000438.1 GCA_024710535.1 bacterium | reverse complement strand
AAGAATTAGTTTTTTCATTCCTTGAGATTTCAAATTTTTGATAGCATCCACAAGTTCGCTATGTGTATTTGCAGCAAATCTATTAACACGAATAAGTCCAATATCCGAATTATCAAACATAAACGAAGCATCAACGCTCAATATAGGAATTTTATCTCTTGTTATTGAGAAATTGAGTAGTTGATTTACTCCCCAACGTTTTATGTCGATATTTACTTTTGTGCCTCTTGGTCCCTTTAATTTTTTAGGAACATCGTTTCTATCTATGCCAATTGCATTTTGTCCGTCGATATTAACAATTTTATCTCCTGCTTGAATTCCAAGCCCTTCAGAAGGACCACCCGGAATTGGTGTGATAATAGTAATGGTATCATTTATAATATCGAATTGAACTCCGATTCCTTCGAAACTGCCAGAAAAATCTTCTTCAACTTCTTTCATATCTTCGGCAGTAATATATGTTGAGTGTGGGTCGAGTTCGTTAAGCATTCCTTTGATAGCTGCTTCTGTAAGTTTTTGAGAATCAATATCATCAACATAATTTTTTACGGCAGTATTAAACACTAATTTGTATTTATCAAGCTGTCCATAAATATTATCACTTGATATTAACGGAGGCAAAAGCACTCCAATCATTACTCCAACCAGAATTGTTACCACTCCTAACAATACCTTTTTTTTCATTATATCTCCAAAAAATTCTTAATGTTTTTTTAATTAATATCTAAAACGATTGAAACCTAAAAAAAGTTTCACTGTTTTTTAATTCCAAAATATTTTTGCAATAAATTGTCCAAGCCAAACTGCCAAAATACCAAGAATTACCGATAGAATTATATTCAAAATAGCATAATTCATCATACCGTTTTTAAATAAATGAAATGTATCAAGACCAAAAGTGGAAAACGTTGTAAATCCACCCAAAATACCCACGAAAATCATTATACGAATATCTTCATTTATCGAAAATTTGAATTCAAAAAAAATATACAAAAATCCAATAAGAAAGCATCCTATAATATTAACCAAAAGAATACCTATCGGAAAATGCTCTGCATTTGACTGCACCTGAAAAAAGTTCCCGATAAAATACCTGATTATAGCGCCCAGAGCGCCTCCAATACCAATCAAAACCAGTTTCATTTTTTTAACTTTCAAAATTTATATTCAAGGGCAAAGATAATGTTACTCTTGCACCTTCTGCTTCATTATTACTTACGTTAATTTTTCCAGAATGGAAATCGACAATAAATTTTGTTGTTGCCAATCCCAACCCCAAACCTTCTTTATGATTAAGCAATTCTGTTGTATTAAATAATTCAAAAATATTTTCGAGTGAATTTTCGGAAAAACCCGGTCCTTCATCAATAAACTCAATGTGGAGAAACTCTTCATCATCAAAAGTTTGAATATAAATATTTTTTTGATTAGGAGAATACTTTATTGAATTGCTCAATACAATGTCGAAAGCAGTTTTTATCAATGATGGGTCAACATTAATAATATTCTTACATTCGCCATATTGCTTTTGTAAAACTATGTTTTTTTGATTTGCAATATCATTAAAATTAAATATTGTTTCATCAATCAAATAGTGTATATCCGTTTCAACATCTTGCATTTGATATTTATTGGATTTCAAACTTGTTATCAAAAGCGACATTTCAGCGAATTTTATCAACCTTTCGGATGATTCTCTGATATAGCCGATAAATTCTTTTGCGTCTGAATCTTCTACAATACTATTAAGAATAATTGAAAACCCTTTGATTTCATTCAACGGAGTATTTAATTCATGAGATAATAATCCAAGAAAATAGGATTTTGCAGTATCTAATTTTGACAATTTTTCATACGCCGCTTCCAATTGAGCAGTTCTTTCCTTAACTTTTTCTTCAAGGTTTGAATTCAATTCCAATAGCATATATGTTCTTTGTCTTAATTGCAAATGGGTTCTTACTCTTGAAATCAACTCAAGCGCATTAAATGGTTTTGTTAGATAATCTGATGCTCCTGCTTCGAATCCTTTTATTATGGTCTCGGTTTCATGCCTTGCGGTTAGGAAAATTATAGGTATATCTTGAAATTTAGGGTTTTCTTTGATTCTTCTACAAACTTCAAATCCATCCATTTCAGGCATCATTATATCAAGAAGTATCATATCGGGTACGATGTTTTCCATCATTTCCAAAGCCGCTTTTCCACGATCTGCCATAGCGATTTCATAACCTTCCTGATATAATATTGCGGCAAGCACTTGTAAATTTTTCGGAACATCATCTACCAATAGAATAAGCCCTTTTCTCTCTAAATCATCCAAAATAATGTCTCGCACTTAATTTTCCTCCGTATTTTTGTCCAATGCGTTTAATTGATTATAATACTGATTTTTTATTTTTTTAATTAATACTTCGTAATCTTCTAAATTTTTCTTTAGGTTTATAATATCGAAATTATTTGCTAATTGTATCATATTCTCACAATACAAGGTTAATGTTATACAATTATGATTTTGTGCAAATTCAAGCAAACTAATCGAAAATTTCTTAATTGCCCCAATAATCAAACTGTGATTCAATCTATCCACAACTTTAGAATAGTCATTTTCCAAAATTTCAAAAAACTTTTCCGACTCAATTATATCAATAACTTGCAATTCACCACTATCTAATAAATTGTCGGAATTTGAATTATTTTCTTTGTTTAAATACTTCCCAATTTCCATCAATAGACTAAATCTGTTGATGGGTTTACTTAGATATGAAGTACATCCGGCATTAAGTATGCTTGATTCGTCTCCTGCCATAGCTGAAGCTGTCAATGCAATTATCGGCACAGTTTCCATTCCATTTATTTTGCGAATTCGGGATGTTGCTTCATAACCATCCATTTCTGGCATTTTTATATCCATCAGAATCAAATCCGGCTTGTATTCTTCGGTAAACCTGATTGCTTCTATTCCATTTTCAGCTTCAATAATTTCTATTGAGAAATTTCTGAAGTATTCTTTTATTAGACTTCTATTAATTTCAACATCATCAACCACTAAAATTGTTTTGCCGGTTAATTCTAATTTACTTATGTCCATTTCCGAAAACTGTTCATCATCATTTGTAATCGAAGTAATAGGAATATTCCTGATAGTAACAATGAAAATTGAACCCTTTGGAGTATTATCTTCAACGTTTATATCTCCATTCATCATTTCAACAAGTCTTTTTGTGATTGCCAATCCAAGCCCTGTGCCGCCATATTTTCTGGTGCTTTGACCACTTTGTTGAATAAATGCCTTGAAAATATTGTTTTTCTGATCGTCCTCAATTCCAATACCTGTATCGATAACTTCGATTTTTATATCAACTTTACTATTTTCAGTTTCACGAACAATTTTGCTGGCTCTAAGGCAAACGTAGCCCGAATCTGTAAATTTTACGGCATTGCCCACCAAATTTATCAAAATCTGCCTTAATCTTATTTCATCAAGAACCAGTCCATTCGGAATATTTTCGTCAATTTCCAAAATGAATTCAAGCTCATCCTCTTCCATTTTGTAAGTAAAAATATTCTGAATTTCTTTGAATAAATCTTTGATATTGGTTGATTCCAGCTCAAGTGCCAATCTGCCTGATTCAATTTTGCTCAAATCTAAAATATCATTTATTATACCGAGCAAACTTTTTCCGCTTGATGTAATAGCTTCGATGTATGTTTGCAGAGCAAAATCTGTAACTTTTGTTTGCAAAAGTTGTGAAAATCCAATAATGGCATTCATTGGAGTACGGATTTCATGGCTCATATTTGCCAAAAATTCAGATTTTGCACGATTTGCTGATTCTGCCAAATCCTTCGATTCACGTAATTCTCTTTCGAATTGCCTTTGCGAAGTAATATCTTTCAAATATACAACCACACCAAAATAATTATTATCATAACTAATTAGTGGTGCAATATATCTTGATAGAATTTTTCCGTCTTTCAAAAGTATTTCATCTGAAATAATTTCTTCTCTTTGCTCTTTCACATAAGCAAGTAGATCCACTAAATTGTTGCCTTCGGCTAATGTTTCGGAAGCGTATTTAAATATTTCATAATAATCTTTATTGATTCTGCCAGCCAAAGGTACATTGAAAATATCAAGTAATTTATTATTTACAGATATAAATTCACCATTTCTATCCACGATTGCAATTCCATCAGGGGATAGTTCCTGCTGAGTTTGCAAAATAATATTCATCAATCGTATTTCTTCTTCGTAATTTCTTCTTTCTGTTATATCAATAAAAGTTCCAACAACGCGAATAGGCTTTTTATCGGAATCAAACAGTACTTTTTTTGCTCGGCTATCAACCCAAATAATTTCATTTTTCATATTTATGATTCTATGCTCACCGATATATGAGTTGCTTTTGCCATTTAGAAATGTATTGAATTGAAAAATCACCCTATTTTTATCTTCAGGATGAATAATTTTTTCCCAGAAATTATCTTCTTCTGTTACAAAAATTTCTTCTTTATAATTCTCAAATCCCAATAATTCCGATAATTTCTGATTAATCAAATAACTCTTTTTCTTAACATCCAAATCCCAAAGTCCTGCAGAAGCCGCATCCAATGCAAGTGCCAATCTTTCTTTAGATTCCTCAATTTTGGCAGAAAACTCCACAAGATCGGTTATATCGCGACTTACAAACACTGTTCGATGCTCGCCAACTGCTGTTGTATAGTAATTTCCTCTGATTTGCATCCACCTAATACCGAGATTTGGTGTATCGAATCTTACGTTCATAGAAATTGGTTTTGGTGTTTCTTTTCTTTCGAGAAAATAATTATTTTCGTGTAATTGATTAATAAATTTATCCTTATCCTCTTCTATCATTCCATAGAATAAGTCCCAATTTGGATGGTTTTGGGGCTCAATTTGGAAAGTATCCCAATATGTTTTATTGGCATAAACCAATCCTTTCTGATTCACTTCAATTATTTGGTCGGTTGAGTTTTCTGTTAACAATCTAAATTTTTCTTCGCTTTCCACAAGTGCTTTTTCGGAGAGCCTTCTTTCAATTTCGGCACCTGCTCTTGCTGTGAAAATCTTTAGAATATATTCATTAATTTTCGATGCCTCCATCGGCTTATTGTCTGCAACATAGAGATGTCCTGTTGGCTTGCCTTTGCTATCAAAAATAGGCATACCGAAATAACTTTCAAAATCTGTATCTTGTATGAATTGATTTTCGGGAAACTCTGCTTTTATGTTCGAAGAAAATAGTTTCATTTCTTTTCCAACAACATATTCGCAAGGCGTTCCTGTTATATCATATTTATATACCGGAGCATATTCATTATCTGCCCAAAGTGAAATAATGCTTACATAATTGTGATTTTCCGGTACGATTTCAGAGATTGCCGCATATTTAACATCCAAGGACAGGGCAAGATTTTTTACAACTAATTTAAAAAATTCTTCACCAATTGTGGCAGAAGTTACTTCAACAAGATTTTGGAATGCTTTTTCTTGCTGTTTCCTCTTTGTTATATCTATCAAACCGGTTAAGGTGCATTTCCTACCATAATAAGTTAGTACTCTGCTCGACAATAATGCAAAATAATCCTCACCATTTGGATATTTTAGATTAATTTCATATTCGTTTATGAATCCATTTTTCATCAATAAAGAAATCAGGTGCTCTCTTTCTTCTAATTTGTCGAAAAATTCTATTGTACTTTTACCCTTTAATGAACTGCCTAATTTGCTTTCAATTTCGGATAAAATTTGATTCGACAATAGAATTTCACCGGTTTCAATGTCAGATAGCACCATTGGAACAGGAGATGCATCGAATAATGCACTGAAATTTCTTCTGTGCTCAATCAAATCTGCTTCGGTTTTTTTAAGATTAGAAATATTTACTGCAATTAAAATTGTGCCTGATACTTCATTATTCTCATCAAATAGTGTTTTTATATAAGCTAAAAATGTTTGGTCTGAGCCAACTTTCAATTCAAATGAAACAACCTGATTTTTCTCTCTTGATTCTTTGAATTTATCTAAAGAAATGTCACGAATTTCTTCGGTCATTACATGGCAAAATTTATTACCGATGATTGATGCCTGATTAACTCCAAAAACTTCACAGTGATAATGATTGACAATTCTATAATAATTATCTTTATCGAGATACCCGATTATTGCCGGAGCAGTATTGATAATCGCCTCAAGTAATTGCTGATTGGATTCGAATTCTTTTTGGACTATTTTTCTTATGGAAATTTCTTCATTTAATTTGCTGTTGATTTGTTCGAGATCATTATTCCTTTTCACCAATTCATTATTAGAAATAATTATCTTATCTATCATACTGTTGAATGTTGTTGCAAGATTTCGGATTTCCAAACCACCGGATTTCTCGTTCGCCATTGCTTGCATGTCAATATTATCGCGTATTTTCATTGCAACATTGCTTAATTTATTTAGCGGTTTTATCAATATTTGTGCAAATAAATATGTTAGAAGTATTGCCAAAACAAATAGAAAAATTTCTATCAATCGAAGATCTGATATAGAATTATCGAGACTTTTATCTATGTAATTTGTATTAAATCCTAACAAAATTGTATATTTATTATCTTTTAGAATAATTTCCTTTTGCCAAACTTTCACAGAATCATTTAGTTTATATGGAGATTTCTCTTGTTTTTTAAGTGGCAAAACATCTTGATTTTGAGAATAATTTATTAGTGCTTTTCCATTTTTGTCTTGCAATTGCAAAAAATTAATATTATGATCTTTTTTGAGATTAAATACAAAATCTGCTTTCAAATTAATATCATTTTCTTCATTCAAATCTTCAATCAATTCCAAACTCAAATAATGCAAAGTGATTTTGGCAATATCATCGAAAGAACTATGCAGCAATTTATGTTGAGATTGATAAAAATAAAAGAAATTAACAGCAAATACAACTGCAAGAATTACCGAAAAGAAAATTGCTAATTGGTATTTTACTTTCAACCTATATATTAATGGTATATTCATACTAAATCCAAATTTTTATTTTTGTGAGAGGGGGAATTCCACAATAAATTTTGAGCCATTTCCAAACTCGCTTTCACACCAAACCTTTCCGCCATTAGCTTCAGTGTAGGTTTTCACAATAGACAATCCCAATCCGGTAGAATTTTCGTTTCCGGTTGGGCGAGCAGATAGTTTTGTAAATTTACCAAACAATTTTTTCATATCATCTTCATTGATTCCGGGACCTTGATCGACAACTTCAAATCTGCATTTATTGTCCTTTTCAAACAAGTTAACAAAAACATGTTTATCGGAAGGCGAGTATTTTATTGCATTCGAAATCAGATTATCCAAAATTTGCTTGAGTGAATTTAGATCGCAATCAATTTTGGGCTTGGATGAATAATTGAAAATCAATTCAATATTTTTATTTTTTGCTCTGCCGATATAGGATTCAACTATATAATTCAAATGCTCGAAAACGTCTAATTGCTCGATTCTCATATTTACATTACCTGATTCGATAGCATTTATATCGAGTAAATTTGTTATTATTTCCAACATTCTGTCTGTTGAAGTAATAATATCATTAATAAATTCGTTCATTTCTGATTTATCCAATTCCTGATCACGAATCACTTTCGATAGAAGTTGGATACTGTAAATCGGGTTCTTTAAGTCATGAGCCGCAATACCCAAAAATTCATTTTTCTCTTTATTCAACTTTTCTAAAGCTTTTTTATCGCTAATGACTTGCTTCTTGAATTTTTGAATTTGCAATTGTGTATTCACTCGAGATTTTAATTCCGAGGGATTAAATGGTTTGGTAACATAATCAACTGCGCCAAGTTCAAATCCATGAACAATATCCTCTGTTGAGACTTTTGCAGTAAGAAATACAATTGGGATGTCTTTGGTTGATTCGTTGCTTTTCAATATATTACAAACTTCAAAACCATCCATATCAGGCATCATTACATCCAAAAGTATAAGATCCGGTATCTTGCCTGTTGCAATAGATACTGCTTTTTTACCATTTATTGCGATTGCAATATCAACATCCGGAGACTTGATATGCTCTGCCAAAACTTGTATATTCAATGGGTTATCATCAACTATCAATACCAAAAACTTATCAGTTTGTTCCATAATTAATTATCCTTTGGGCAATTTTTTTTCAATTTTTCAAATATTTCAATTAATATATTAAAGCTATTTTGTACATTTACCACATCAAAATTGTTTGCAAAACCATAAATTAATGTTCCTTGCTTGCTCAATATTGGTAACTTATAAATATCGCCAAATTCAATTATTTCATTTGCGAAACTCATAATTTCATCTATAACGAAATAGTCCAATAAAGGTTTTATCTGTGGGATAAAATTATGTTCAAGTTCTTTGCAAATTTTTTCTAAATCCGGCATCGAAACAGAGAAATTCTCTTCAGATAAATCGCAACATTTCTCTTCTTGTTCTTCATTTACTGTTTTTGTAAAATCTAAATACTTTGTCATTTCAAATATCAAAGTAGATTCCGAAAATGGTTTCAAAATAAATCCATCAGCAATTGATTTTACCTCATCGATACTATCTTTCATAATCGATGCTGTAACAACAACAACAGGTATATGTTTCAATTTTTCATCGTTTTTCAAAATTGTAGTTGCCTCAATACCATCCATCACAGGCATTTTTATATCCATCAAAATCAAATCTGGATGTGCTTCTTTTGCAATTTCGATAGCAATTTGTCCATTTTCTGCTTCAAGAATAAATATATTTTTATTTGCAAGAATTTCCCTTATCAAGCTTCTATTCGTCTCAATATCATCAACAATTAATAAAGTTTGACCGTCAAACAAGAATTGAGTGCTTTGATTTTCCTTATCGACTTTTGTGAAAATTCTTTTTGATATTTTTAGATTACTTAGTTCAACATAGAAATTTGAGCCCTCGCCAACATTGCTATCGAGCCAAATCTTACCATCCATCAATTCAACAAGTTTTCTCGAAATAGACAAGCCCAAGCCCGTTCCACCATACTTTTTATTCAACTTTGAATCTTGTTGTAAGAACGGCTCAAATATTCTACTATATGCACTTTCTGGTATTCCTATGCCTGTATCTTGAATAACAAATAATAAATTCATTGTATTTTCGGCAAAATTCTGCTTCAATATTTTCAGAGTTACCTTCACTTTGCCGTCTTTAGTAAATTTTACTGCATTTCCAATTAGATTGAATAAAATTTGCCTAATTCTAATCTCATCTGCAAGAATGTAGTCAGGTATTGCAGGATCGATATCAATCAAGAGTTCGAGCCCTTTATTTTCTGCACTAATTTTGAATATACTTACAACATCTTTAAGCAATAATTTCAGATCGACTTCTTCGTAATTTAATTCAATTTTTCCGGACTCAATCTTTGAAAAATCCAGAATATCATTAATCAAAGATAGAAGTGTTTTTCCACTTGAATGAATTGCATGAATGTATTCCTTTTCTTTATTATTATGCAAAAGTTTGCTCAACAATTCAGCAAAACCCAAAATTGCATTCATTGGCGTACGGATTTCATGGCTCATATTTGCAAGAAACATACTTTTTGCTTTTGTTGATTCTTCGGCAATTTTTTTGGAATTTTCAAGTTCCTTAATAGTTCTCTCCAAGGCTATGGTTTTCTCTTCCAAAAGCAATTTCGATAAAGTAAGGTCTTGATTATACCAAAGCATTTTATTTTGCGTCTCGGTCCATTCGGTAATATCTCTAAAAATCCATATTTTCCCGATTATTTCATTTTTAACTTTATGTGGCTTAT
>JANJUO010000414.1 GCA_024710535.1 bacterium | reverse complement strand
TAAATACTTTCTATTGGCGACAATAGTAGTTAAGTATAATTACGTATATATTATTGTGCAATATTTAACTTATTCTGTATGTTGAATAAGTGAACATTTGAAAAAACAATTTTGTTCGATTGAGTTTTTGAGTTATTTGATAATCTTGCTTCTTTATTAGAAAAAAATATTGCGATATATATAGTATTTGGTATATTTATTATATATTTTTATATTTGTGTGTTTGAAATAATGGAGTTTTGTGTATGAATAAAACAAGACTATTTAATATAATTGCATGTTTGGTTTTTCTTGTTATTCTTAAATTCGATGTCTTGGCTCAGCCGGCAAATGTAGGTATTGGTACAAACAATCCGGATGAATCTGCTATTTTGGATTTGTTTTCAAATTCAAAGGGTATTTTGTTTCCAAGATTAACTACTGCCGCACGTGATGCAATTTCCAATCCTGCAACAGGGCTGTTGATATTTAATAGCGATGATAAATTATTCCAATTTAATGCAGGAACTCCTTTGATTCCGGATTGGGTTACATTAGAATATGATTTTACAGGTTTAGGACTTGCTGATGGTACTATTTTTGTTGGTAATGATCAAAATTTGCCTATCAGCAGAACTTTATCAGGTGATGCTACTCTTTCGAATACAGGAGAACTTCACATTAATTTAACGGGCAATACCACCGGCGATTTGATGTATTTTGATGGTAATAATTGGGTTCGTCTTGCTCCGGGCACTGATGGCTATCTCTTGAAATCAAATGGAGCACTATCGGCTCCATCTTGGACAGCAGGAAATTTTGTTACTTCAGTTGCTTTGACGGTTCCATCTCAATTTTCTGTAACTGGCTCTCCAATCACCGATAATGGCACGCTTGCTATTTCTTGGGAAAATCAATCTGCTAACAAAGTTTTTGCCGGACCAAGCACAGGAGTAGATGCCGCTCCTACTTTTCGCTCGCTTGAGCTTAGTGATTTACCTTTTTCAATTCCTACTACAAAAATTACGGGAGTAGCCGCAAATAGATTACTTGTAACCGGAACTGCAGGTGGAGCAATCACAGAATCTGCGGTTATGACAAATGGGCAGTTGCTGATAGGAAATACAGGAAATGCACCTACTGTGGCATCATTAACAGGAGGTACAGGTATAAATATAAGTAACGGAGCAGGTACGATTACAATTAGTGCGACTACCTCATTACCAAATTCTACTGTAGATAACAGTACATTAAGATGGAATGATGCAACGTCTGAATGGCAAGTTAATTCTTTAGTTAAAACAAGTTCAGCTAAGCTAATTGTTGGAGATGCAGGAACTTCTGGTTCCTTAGAAGTTAGTGATGGCTCTAATAATACTGCCACTATAATCGCACCCGGATTAACTTCGAATGTGATTGATACTATTCCAAATATTGGAGTGAATTCATCTTTTGTAATGACACAAGGTGCCCAGCATATTGCTGGAATTAAGTCTTTCGCAAATGCTATTGAAGTTAGAAATCAGAATGAATTACGTTTGTATGAAGGGTCAGGCGGAGGTACGAATTATTCATCTTTTAAATCTTCTGCAATAATGGCTGCCAATGTAAACTATACTTTACCTTCTGCTGACGGTGTTGATAATTCAGTATTAATGACTGATGGTGCTGGTGGCTTGAGTTGGGGTGTTGGAATATTTCCCTCAAGAGATTTAACTGGCAATTATACAGCAACTGTCAATGATTTTGCTATTTTTAATAAAACAGGTTCAGATTATACTGTAACCTTACCAACTGCAAGTTCTAATACTGGCAAAGTCTTTTTTATTAAAAGAGTTGGATCGGGAGATGTTACAGTTAATAATGTAGATGGACAAAATATAACATTAAATAATACGTATGAAAGTCTTTTGGTTATTTCAAATGGTTCCTCTTGGAGTATTATTGCACGTATAAATATTTAATGTCATATTGAAAAATCTACTTACCATATTGCTCCTTCTTCTCACCCTGTCCCTTTCGGCACAGGAATGGGATATCTATCTCAAAAATGGAGCAATTGTTAAGTTTTCCGAAGGGGCAACTATTGTTTATCCCGGCTCTATTCATATTGATAATGGCGCCACTTTCACTCAAAACAGCAATTTGGAAATTACAGGTAGTGTTTTTAATGCCGGTATATTCACGTCAAGTGCCGGTTATACAAAGTTTATTGGTGGCACTTCAGATAATTTTATCTCCGGCACGGGTAGCGAAACTCATTTCTATGCTATTATTCTTGATAAATCCAATGGTTTTATGCTAACGGTTGATGCCGTTAATTTTACATTTTCAAGTAATTTTCTTACTCTTATCAATGGCATATTCAAACTTGAAAGTTTATTAAATTCTGCAAATCCTGTTTTTGCTAATCAAGGAGGCATTTCCATTATTCCTTATGGTGCTTCTTTTATTCTTAATAATGCAAATACAGAAATATTTCTCACAAGCAATCTTTCATTACATTTACGTGGCTCGATCATTCTTGATAATGGCAAAATGCAAATCGGCACCACCGGACAGAGTGCTTTGGTTTATGACAATACTACAAATTCAGGTAGTTTGGAAATTAATAATGGAGAGATGAATATCTGGGGCAGACTTGCTCCAAGTGTGCCGGCAACAGACTTGCTCGACTTTACTATCACAGACGGAATTCTAAGAGTTGGATATGGAATAAATACTAATGCCGCAAATGTCGGCATTTTGCATTTTAATGACAATTCTTCTTTTTCGATGAGCGACGGTATTATTGAAGTAAATCGCCACTCAAGCGATAACGCAACTGCCGATATTGTGCTCGCTTCGAACACAAATTCTATGACCGCAGGAACTATCCAAATCAAAGGTGGTGAGGCAAGTCAATCAATCGAACTTAGTGCTGATGCTGATTTTCCAATTCATAATCTTACTTTACTTGGCGATAATAATGCTCAATTAGTTCTTAAAAGTGATGTTTCAATCAATAATTTAATCACATTGAACGGAAGCGGCGCCGAGAGATTCAAAATTGATGATGGCTTTACTCTTAATTTGAAAAAAGATTTTATCGGCAATCTTGCTGATATTAGCGGATTCAATTCTGGCACTGTAGTTTTCAATGGCACAACAGACCAAGCAATTCAAGGCAGTACAATAACCGCATTCAAAAATGTTACAATCAATAAATCAAATGGAATTATTGAACTCGAGCAAGATGCAAAAATCACAGGCAATTTGAAATTGCTTTCAAGTGTTGCACAAATTGATATTAACAACAAGAATTTGTATCTTGGACCTAATGCTATTGTTTATGCAGATAACGGCACACTTTCAGCACTTACAGATTTCTCAGCCAATAAATCTATTGTTAATTCATTTCCTACAACTCCGCTTTCAGGTGGCAAAATTTATCGTGAAATTCCAACAAGCCCAACTTATCCATTTAGTATGCTTTATCCGATTTCAGCCGGAACCAATTATATGCCTGCAAGAATCGATATTCCAAGTAGTGGCTCAACAATTGGATCTGCGGCGGCAATTGGAATTAAGCCGGTGAAACTGGAGCATCCTGATGTGGAAGTAACTGGAGTTTCTTTGTCGAAATTTTGGAGTATGGCAAAGAGCGATATTACTCTTGGTGGAGATGGCGCCAGACTTTATTTATATTACAATCCTGCGGATGTTCAGGGAAGCGAAATTGAATACAAAGTGTTGCGATATGCACCTGCATACGATGATCCTGCCGGCACTTGGTCGATAGATCCGGGAACAATTTTTAATGCAGTCGATTTCAATAATGATTTTATTACTTCCGAAGGTGTGATGAATCCGGATGGCGACTGGACAGCTGGCGAAACCAAAGTGGTTGGCGAGGTTTATTATGCTCGAGCAGATGGAGATTACAATAGTCCAAATACTTGGTCGAAATTAGGATTTAATGGAGCCGCCTCAGCAACTGCTCCTAATGATGAATCTGATATTGTTAGAATTCAAGATCATACAATCACAATCAGTTCGGCAATTAGTCCATCTCAATATTTCACATTAGAAAATGGCACTTCTGGCAGAAGTCCCGGCAAACTTTTCATTAAAGATAATAATTTTATCAGTGGAAATTCAGTTATTATCGAGGCAAATACTACTCTCGAGCTTGAGCACGAAGAGGGTATTTCAAATGTTGCCTCAACTGGATGTATCCAAAGCAATATAAGAAATTTGAGCACAGCCGCCATCTATAAATTTACTGGCTCGCAAACTCAGGTCTCCGGCAATGCAATTCCTGCAACTGTTCGCTCAATTATTGTTGAAAAAGATGCAGGTATAGAAATCTCGCTTAGCAAAAATATCAGCATTTCGGATTCGCTTGTAATAAATAGCGGAACCTTGTTTACTGCTGGTTTTGGAATTAATGGAGCAAGTTCGAATCGTACATTGAGAATGCGCGGTGGAGAATTGAAATTAAGCGGCGGCTTTCCATCTAATTACTCAACTCCATATTTCACAGTTGGAACAATTAATTATGCCGGCTCTGCAAATCAAACAATTGCGTCAAGCGGCACATTTCCGGCAGTAAATCAATATTACAATCTGAAAATTTCTTCAAGCTCGAAAAGTGGAAATGTGATTTTTGCAGATAATGGTGAAATTAGAGTTTCGAATGATTTGGATATTAGCGAATTGAATTTTGCAAGCAATTCATTCAAATTCAATACAAATAATTCTACAGTTGTTTTCAATAAAAATAGCGGCACTCAGAGCATAAACGTTGTTCCCGCAAGTCCTGCAGATTCAGTTTGCAGACTCGAATTTTATAATTTGATATTGGATAGTGTGGGCATTAAGCAAATTAATCCAACAAGCGGCACTCCATTATTCAAAGTGATTCACGATTTAACAATCAGAAATAGTGCAGAATTTGCATCGAATAATCATAATATTGAATTGCAAAATAATTGGATAAATACTGGTGGAAGTTTTATTGCCGGATCGAACACTGTGATTTTCCGTTCAATAGAAGCAAGTCTATCCACAAATATCTCCTATTCAAATTTGGCTAATAATCATTTCAATAATATTGTTGTTTTTGGTCCGGGAATTGTTCAGCCACTTAACGATATGCAAATCAACGGAAATCTCATTGTGAAAAGCAATGGTATTTTTAATGAAAGCACAACAACAAGTCCGGCTTTGATCTATACAATCAACGGAAATCTTACAATAGAAAGCAATGGTGTAGTAAACGGCTCTAATAGAGAAATAAATCTAAAAGGTAATTGGACAAATAACGGCTCATTCAATTACGGCACTTCAACTATTAATTGCGTTGGAACAGTTGAGCAGATATTTTCAAGAAGCACCGGCAATGAATCATTATATAATTTGACTATTAATAATTCAAATCATGTAAATGCTTCATCAATTGGGGGCGCATCGAATGGATTGAATATTTATGGAAATTTGAACTTAGAAAGTGGCAATTTAAGAACTCGAGTAGGAGCAAGCAATCGCTTTGTTTGTGCAATTGGATCTCTCTCAAGAGCAAGCGGACACGTGGATGGAGAATTAAGAAAATTAATTTCAAGTGGTGCAGTTTCTAAAACATTCGAAGTGGGGTATTTGAATTCATATACTCCAATGACATTAGACTTCACTGGAACGGGAGGAGTTGCAGGATATTTG
>JANJUO010000408.1 GCA_024710535.1 bacterium | reverse complement strand
GTATTTGACGATGTATGTTGGTATTAAAACAAAAATACCCAATATTCATCATCATAATTACTTTCTTGGCAATAATTTTGACGAGTATGCTCGCGATGTTTACAAAAATCCAACAACGCTACAAAAGCCATATTATTATGTCAATATTCTTTCCAAACATAATGAGGAATGTGCTCCAGCAGGATGCGAGAGCTTATTTTTTGTTTGTCCGGTTCCGGATTTGAGATACAAACCAAATTGGGACGATAAAGATATTATTGCAGATAGTATTTTGGATGATTTTTCGAAGAGAGTTGGTGTAAATATCAAAAATGAAATTGTTACAAAAACAATATATACACCTTTGGAATGGCAATCAAGATTTAATCTTCATCGTGGAAGTGGGCTTGGATTATCGCACAAAATGCTTCAAATTGGGGCTTTCCGTCCTGCTAATTTTGATGAAGAATTTCCAAATGTATTCTATACAGGCGCTTCAACAATTCCGGGAGCAGGATTACCGATGGCAATTATAAGTTCCAAACTTGCTTATGAAAGAGTTGAAAAATATGCATCAAATTTGTAAGAATTGGAAAAATTATAACTTGAATTAATAGAATTTTATGAAAGTTTTATGGGTTTTTCTGAGATTAGTATTTTATGCTTATTGTGCAATTTCAGTTTTATCTATAGGTGTAATTGCTTGGATTACATTGCCAATATTTACTAAAATATTTTTTAATTCTTGGAATCCCGCAAAATTTGCAAGAAAAGTGTATCCAATTTTATTTTCGATTTTGAATATATTCATCAATCATTTATCGAAAAAGGAATATCGGAAGCATTTTTCGGTACCCATAAAATCTGCTCCAATTATGGAGCCATCTATTGATAAATTGATTTTGCAGAAGCAATGGCAAGGCAACCGTTACGATTGTAATGGCTGTCTTGATTGCTGTATAAAAGCCGAATGTCCAATGATAGATTTCGAGACAAGGCAATGTATGAGTTACGGCTCATTTTTTTATAAATATTTCAATTGCGGCAGATTTCCTGCAAATCAATTTTTGATTGAATTTTATGGATGCAAGAAATGGGAAGTAAAAAAATCAATCTAATTCTCAAAAAATATTAATCAAATCAAGAAAAATTGCTCGATTTATATTATCATCAGTGCTGTTAATATGTCTGAATTGTAATTCTAAGGTCAATCCTGAAATCAGACTTGCCCGAAAAGATAGATTAATTTTGTTCTTGAAATTTTGATCAATTTCATCCAAACCGGCTAAATATTCCAAATTTATAGCAATATGTTTTGCGATAGACTGCTCGAATCCAAGCCAAAAATTGATATTTTGATTTTCAGGTTTGGGGTCTAATGAATAATTGATACCACTATGAAAAGCCAAACTTCCAATATCCCATTTGAAATTCTTGCTTAAAGCAAAGTAAAAGCCGGGTGAATACTGCTCAAATCTATTAGATTTTTCAATAAATGTGCCTTTTTGCTGATTAGAAAATCCTAAAACTAAAGCTGGAATATTCAATTTTTCATCAAATAATCGAGTTTTGACATTAATTCCGGGCAATCCCTGAAAACTCGGCTCGGAGTTTCCAACAATATTATTTCCTGAATATGACACTCCACAATTTAGCCAATCCAAAGGAGCAATAAGTAATTCGAAATACATTGAATTATTAGATTGAAATCCAATATTTGCAGAATAATAATTTTTTTTGAGAATTCCCGCAGTAGGGAAGTCGATTATTTGTCTGCTTTCGTATTTTGCACTATTACCGGCAGTACCCAAAGCAAACAAAGAAACAAAAGAAATTGCATTAATCAAAAAATATTTAAAAAGTTTCATATTAGTTTTTATTTTTGTTGTATAAAATCAGAAAAAAATATAAATTTGTTGCTTATAATTAATAACAAATTTAATAATTATTTTTGTATTAATTATTAAAAAATTGGAGTGTTACTTATGATTTGTTATAGAAAAATTGTAAAATTAGTATTTCTTTCTACATTTTTCTTATTTTCATGCGGTGGTTCGAAGATACAAACCAAAGATCCAGAATTGCTAAACAAACAGCTTGCAATTTTTATGGAACCTTATGTTGAAGTACTTGATGATACAACTATTGTTTTTGGTGCAATAGCAACGCGGAAATACAACATGGGTAACGAAATTTTGCCAAGTTCGGAAGATTTTAGAGTTGAAGTTATGGATACAAATCGGATTACACTTCTATGGAGTTCATACCATAATCAAGATTTTCTTGCCGGAGTTAGAAAAGTCGAGCCACAAATTATTGGCGAAAAAAAAGAATACAAAATGGTTTGGAACAGAAGAAACAACAAGGGATTGATTGTAACTAACAAATTAGTTTGGGTTAGGATAATGATTCCTGCAATGCCGGAAAATTTTATTGAATCATATTATGTGAAATTAAAAAAATGACAAATTACGAGCAATTTATGAATCGGGCTTTGATTCTTGCAATGAAAGGATCCGGTTATGTTAGCCCAAATCCTCGAGTGGGTGCTGTTATTGTTGAAAATGACAAAATAATCGGAGAAGGATGGCACAAAATGTTTGGCGGAAAGCATGCTGAAATAGAAGCTGCTGAGAATTCAAAGCGAACTGATTTTTCCGGATGTACTTTATTTGTAAATTTAGAGCCCTGTAGTCATGTTGGTAAAACGCCCGCTTGTTCGGATTTTATCATTAGCAAAAAATTTTCAAAGGTAGTAGTTGCTTCTTTAGATCCAAATCCATTGGTGAATGGCAAAGGCATAAGAAGAATTCAAGAAGCCGGAATAGAAGTGGTTACCGGAGTTTTGGAGAAAGAATCAAATTGGATAAACCGATTTTTCTTCAAATATATTCAAAAAAAATCTCCTTATGTAATTTTGAAAATCGCACAATCACTTGATGGTAATATTGCATTGTCTTCGGGAATCTCTCAATGGATAACCGGAGAAGAGAGTAGAAAGCGATCCCATCAACTTAGGAGCGAAGTAGATGCTGTTCTTGTAGGCAAAAAAACAGCTTTGCTTGATAATCCTTCTTTAACCGTGCGTGATGTAAATGGTAGAAATCCCTATAAAATTGTTCTTGATTCATATTTGACTCTTCCTTTGGATTTGAAGATTTTGAAGTGTGATGATAGGGATAAAACTATTATTTGCTGTTCTGTTAATGCAAGTACTTCCAGAAAAGCAGAAATTCTCAAACTTGCCGGAATTAAAATTTTGCCAGTGGAAACTTACGAAAATGGAAAAGTGACTCTTGAACAAATGCTTGTTGATCTGACAGAAAAATTTAATATTACTTCAATTATGGTTGAGGGGGGTGCTGAAATATTTTCATCATTTCTCGAAAGAAATTTAATTGATGAGATTCAGTTGTTTATGGCGCCAAAAATTATTGGTTCGGGAATTCAATCATTTAATAATTTCAAAATTAACAAACTTAACTCAGTAGCAAATTTTAATATTGTTGATTTTGATAAAAGTGGCGATGATATACAAATTACTTTAGTAAGAAACTGATTTTTTGTTTTCATTAATTATATTTTGGATTTTTTATGTCTCATCAATTTGAATATCAAGAATTGCTCTATGAATTCAATAAACTCAAAGAATATTGTAATTCTCTTGAAAATGAAAATATATTACTTAAAGAAAAAAATTCCAAAGTTGATTTCGAATCAGAGGTTTGGGGTGAAAAAATTCAAGATTTATTTGATAAGTTTAGTTTTGGTCTTGCTCAACATATAATTGTTTATGATTCAGAAGCTAATGCTATTAATTATAAGTTACTTAATGTGAATACAGCTTATGAATTGCATACAGGTTTGAAAAAAGAATTTGTAAGAAAAAAACTTGCAACTGATGTTTATCAGACAAATGAACCGCCTTATTTTGATATATTTTATGATACAGTAAAAAATAAACAAATTAATAAATTTTCTGTTTATTTTGAGCCACTTAATCGTTTCTTTGATGTTTCTGTAATACCTTATGGAGAAAATGGATTTTTTACTGAATTTAGAGATATTTCTGAAATAATCAAAAGCCATAATGAATTATTAGAAAGTGAGCAGAAATTTAGAATTTTGTTTGAACTTGCTTCGGTTGGTGTTGCTCAAATTGATACAAAAACCGGAAGATTTATAAAAATAAACAAAAAATATTCCGATATTATCGGTTATTCAAATGATGAAATTACTGGTTTGAATTTTCAAATTATTTCCTTTCCAAATGACTTGGAAAATGATTTACAATTTATGGATAAATTAATCAAGGGTGAAATTGATGAATTTTCTATGGAAAAAAGACTAATCAGAAAAGATGGTTCAGTTATATGGGTTTTTCTTTCTGTTTCACCAATGTGGAAATTTGGAAATGAACCAAATTATCATATCGCTGTAATAACTGATATTACACATAAGAAAAAAATTGAAAAATCATTACAAGAGAGCGAAGAAAAGTTTCGATTGATTTCCGAAAATACTTCTGACGGCATCTTGAAAGTTGGCGTTGCTAATACAATTGAGTATCTATCGCCATCTTACTTGAAAATAATGGGATATTCCAATGATGAAATACTAAATCTTGATCAAAATTCGATATATAGTGCTATTCATCCTGAAGATAGAGATGCTCTGTTCGAGAAAATTTTCAAAGCAATTGAAGAGCGAAAACCTGATTTGTTCTATGAATACCGCTGTTTGCATAGAAATGAAAATTATATTTGGCGAGAAGATCATGCTACTTTTATTTATGATAATTCTGGAAATTATCAAGGTGCATATATTGTTTGTCGAGATGTTTCTGAAAGAAAAATTGCTAATGAAGAAATTATTAAATTAAAACTTGCTGTTGAATACAGTCCAAACACAATAATCATAACAAACAACAAGGGTAAGGTTGAGTATGCAAACAACAAAACTTTTGAGCTAACTGCATATACTCAAGAAGAAGTATTAGGAAAAGATCCAAGCATATTCAAATCAGGGAACACTCAAAGAGAAGTTTATAGAGATTTATGGAAAACTATCAAATCAGGTAATGTTTGGCGAGGTGAATTGCAAAACAAAAAGAAAAATGGAGAGTTATATTGGGAAAAAATTTCTATTTCTCCTTTGATTAATAAAAAAGGAAAAATTACTCATTTCATTGCAATTAAAGAAGATGTTACAGAAAGAAAATTAGCCGAAGAGCATATTAAGAAAATATATGATGAATTAAAAGTTTCAAATGATATAATTGAAAAAAGTTTATTCGAAAAGAATTTACTCGTTGATGAGCTCTCGGAATCCGAATCAAAATTAAAAGAAACAATTGCATTGAAAGATAAATTCTTTGCAATCATAGCTCACGATTTACGCGGTCCTTTTTCAGGATTTCTTGGATTGACTGATTTGATGAGCAAAGAAGCAGATGATCTTTCTGTAAAAGAAATCAAAACAATTTCAACTGCAATAAATAAATCTGCAAACTCTTTATATCAATTAATTGATGATTTGCTCGTTTGGTCAAGAACACAAACCGGAGCAATGCCGTTTTTCCCTGAATCATTAGAATTAGCTGAAATTACTCAAAATGCCTTATTCTCTTTGAAACAAACCGCCTTAAACAAAAGTATTACTTTTGAAAATCACATTCCCAAAGGAATAATTCTTAAAGGCGATAGGAATATGATTACCACAGTATTCAGAAACATAATTTCGAATGCTATAAAATTTTCATTTAATGGTGGAAAAATTGAAATTGCGGTTCCAAAATCAGAACTCGATTTGATTCAGGAAAATAATTCTTTGGATTTTGTTACCATTCAAATAAAAGATTATGGTAAAGGAATCACAGATGTGGAATTCGATAAATTATTCAAAATTGACCAGCAACTTACCACACTTGGTACAAATAGTGAAAAAGGCACCGGTTTGGGTCTGATTTTATGCAAAGAATTCATCGAAAAGCACGATGGCAAAATATGGGCTGAAAGTTCTCCATCAATTGGTACAATTTTCAACTTTACTTTGCCGATCGATCTTAATTTTAGATAAATTAGAAGTAGTCAAATAATTGATTTTCATCTTGATTATGCTCCAAATTTGTAAATTCAATTACATTTGGATCTGTTTTTATTGCGGAACGACTTATTCGAGATTTTAGTACCAATCCCTCGATACTTCTGCATCTGCTTAGAGCTACATAAACCTGTCCGGGAGAAAATGAATTGCCTATATCAGCAATAACATTATCGAAAGTTAATCCTTGACATTTATGAACGGTTACGCTCCATGCAAGTTTTAGGGGAAATTGAATAAATTCTCCAATTACATCTTCTACTATTTTGAAATTCTCGGCATCCCATACATATCTGATATTCGACCAAGAGTATGGCTTCACTTCAATTAGGTTTCCTTCAGGAACTTCAACGAAAATTTTGTCATCATCCATTTGAACAATTGTTCCGATTTTACCATTGTAATACTTTTTTTCTGTATCGTTTCTGATAAACATAACCTGAGAGCCAATTTTTAATTTCAAATTATTATCGGTTGGATACATAGATGCTGGAAAATTTCCACTAACATCTGCTTCATAAATTTTTAGAGTGGTCTGCAATTCTCCTAACTTTCTTTGATTAATTTCATCAACAATATTGTTATGCGTGGCAATTGTAACGTGTTTCAAGTTATCATTTTTGGCAACAGCTGGAATAAATCTACTATTTAGGAGTTTCATATCTTCATCATTTACTTTGTTTTCTCTAATATTATTAAGTAAATTAATGAAAACATCATCTTGCTGACGGTATATTTTTTTTAATTCGATATAGAATGGCTTATGCTTGGTCAGTACTTTCGAACTAAAGAAAAATGGAGATTTATAATGCTCTTTTAGTAATTGCCATTGATTATCTTGGGCAATTGGAGGCAATTGATATGCATCTCCGATAAGCAAAACCTGACATCCGCCAAAGGGCAATTCTTCTTTGTCACGAAATACTCGTAACAATTTATCCACAACATCAAGCAAATCGCACCTGACCATTGAAATTTCGTCAATTATAAGTAGCTCCATTGATTTTATCAGTTTTAATCGGTCTTTTCTATATTTAAAATTATCAAAAATAGTGCTATGATTATCATCCGAAATTTCAAATTTTGTTCTAAGTCGATAATCATCGGGCAAATAAATACTTGGAGCAATTTTGAAAAAAGAATGTATGGTCTGCCCACCTGCATTAAGTGCTGCAACACCGGTTGGGGCAAGTACAACAGTTTTTTTATTTGTGATTTCTTTGATAAATTTCAAAAAAGTTGTTTTGCCTGAACCTGCTTTTCCGGTAAGATATATTAATTTGTTTGTTTTATTAACCAAATTAACTGCATAATTAAATTCTTGGTTATTCTCATCAAGTTCAAAATTGTCAATTTTATAAGCCATAAGTTTTTTTATACTAATTCAAAAATTATTTTTTTCAAAATTACAAAAAATTATTGAAAGTATTGTAATGCGAGCCAATTATAATTTTGATAAATTTGTAAAATTATTGTAATTACTCAGCCGTTTTTGATTTCTTAGTTGTTTGAAAGCAATAACGATAGATCTTATCAATTTACAAATATTTATAAACATATAAATTCCTAAAAAGTCCCTTTTAGGATTACATCTTTGTAAAAAAAAATCTCCAATAAGTCACTCAATCCAGTATGGGATTTCAATTAATTTTAATCTTGTAAATATCGGCAATTTCATAAAATTAATCGTTATTGCTATCAAATTATAAAGAAATCAAAAAAAAATTAAAAGCGGCTGAGTAGTTACATAAGAAATTCTAATTTACTCCAAAATCAAATTTGATATTTGATTGCAATGAAGAGATTGCAGATAGAATATTTTTAAGATTTGCGAGTTCGGTAGGCGTTAATCTATTTAATTCGATATAATTACTTAACTTATTTCCGGAGCAGGCATTAACTGCTTGATTTGCAATTTGAAGATGAAGAAGATACGAAAACGAATATCTCATTTCAGCATAAAAATTAGTCGAAATATGTTTTTCACTTCTCAATTTGTCAAGTCTATTGATTGTATTTGTTTCTGAAATATTATTCTTCATTGCATATAGTCTAACCATATTCACAAGAATTCTAATTGCATTTTTGATATTGAACGAATTAGAATTAATTTCGTCAGACTCGGTTTGAATTTTCCCAAACATACCGAGAGGTAGTTTATAATTGACGGTTGCAATTGCCATTTGAGAAATAAATAGAGGATTTTTTGCGATATTGTGATTGATAAATTGACGCAATTCGTTTGTCAATGCTTCGCTTCCATATATACAGCGAAAATCAAAAAACACAGCAGAATCTATCAAACTCTGTTGCTCTGGAACTGTAATCCATTTTTGAAAATATTTTTTCCATTGATCGATCGGTTGGTTCCATTTAGGATTGGATGCCATAATTTCACCAACACAAAGTTTATAACCGCCTTGAGAAAGAAGTTCGGTTATTTTTTTTCCAAGATTCACAAAGTAATCATGAGTGTAGTTTTCGAGATCTTTGCTTACATTTTCATAAATAATCGCATTATCCTGATCGGTGAGTAGCCCTTGTTCTTGTCGTCCTTCGCTTCCGAGGGCAAGAAATGCAAAATCACAAGGTGGCTTTCCCTGCATTTTGATAGCAAGATTAATTATTAAATTTGAAATCTTATCACTAACAGATGTTATGCTTTCAGTTACAAGAGTTACATTAGTACCGGCATTAATAAAATTATTAATTAAAATAGGTAAATCGTTGTGTATTTTGATAATTTCAGAAATCGAATCTGCTTGATTTAGTTTATGATTTAAAATTAGTGAATTAGAAAAAAAAATATTTTCTAACGATTTGAGTGAAATTTGCTTGAATTTGGCTGAATCTTCGATTAAAATATTTATTCTATTTCGATTAAGCATAGCCATCAAAATATCCAAAGTGGAATTATTTATTGAAATAGAAACATTGGGCTCAATTATCAATTCAGAAATTTTGGAATTATATGTAATTATATTAGATATCAATTGATTAATAATTGAATCCTTACTAATGATTTTTGAATTAAATCTAATATACTCTGAATTATGGAATTTCATTATTTCAAGGGCATTTCTCACTTCAGATTCTGAATTGATCTCAGGTATTTCTTGTAAATTCAAGGTTTTAATGGGTAAATCAAGCAAAGAAAATTGTGATGTGTATAATGCAAGAATCTTCTCTTTTGTGTCTTCATAATGTTTTTGGAAAAGAAAACTATTGCTATCATCTTCTTCTTGAGAAAAAATTGTCAAATCTTTGATAATTACAATTAATCCTTTATTATCATTGATCAAAACTTTGGAAAATGAAATCAAAACCGAAACAATACTATTAATTGTTGTAATAATATTTGTTTCAATTTGAAGAACATTATCGGAATTATTCAGAAAATTATCAATTTTGGATTGATTATCCTTATCTTCGGGAGAAATAATTCCTGATAAATTAGGTTTGATTTTTTCTTTATTATTGCAGTCGATTAATTCGCAAATTTTGCTATTTTTGAAAATGCAATTTTCTTCGATAAACATCAAAGTGCCATCGTCTGATGCTTCCACTAATGCTTTATATTTCTCATGTGATTCGTGCAAACTCTGCTCGGCAATAGAGCGAAGTTTTTCTACCTTGAAGTTGCGGCGTGCAATAATAAAAAGTAATACTGAAATTAATGAAAAAATCAGAAGTGATGTCAATATCAAAGAATTCACAACGGAATTTATACTATTTCGAACATCTTCGATGTAAACTCCTGTTCCAATAATCCAATCGAAATTTTTATATTCTTTAACATAAGAAATTTTTGGAACTATTCTCGAAGGATCGTCCATCCATTGCCAACTATAATCAACAAAACCACTACCATATTTTTGAGCAATAATTTTCATTTCAGAAAACATTTTTATGCCATTGGGATCTTTGAAATTTTCAACATTCTTCCCATTCAAATCACTTCTATATGGATGCATAATCATATTGGGAACCTTGTCTGTTATCCAAATATAATCTTTGTTTGCGGTGCCATATCTAATATTTCTCAATGTAGCAATTGCATTATGTTTGGCTTCATCAAAAGAAATTTTTCCTGCTTTTGCATCCTGAAAATTTTTGTCTGCAATACAAATCGCTGAATTAATCAATTCAGAAATCATTTCTTTTTTTGCTTCGATAAGACTGTTTTTGAAATTTGGGATAATTACCACGAAAATCAAAATAATAAAAAGAACTTGAGTGATTAAAGTAGGAACAATCACATTGATAAAGAATTTTTTCTTATTTATTATATTAATTTTTTTCATGATAAATATGAATGGAATCGTGGTGTACGTAATGGAATTGATTCAATTGAAAGATTCGCTGTATCAATTATAGTAAAGCCATTATCTTGGATACCATCCGCAACACAAGGAGAGACATAATGCATAGTTTGCGATGGATTGATTTCCATTTCTGAATATTTCGGATTATGTATTTTATTATAATCGATTCTCAATAATCCATTTGGATGAAGATGACCGGAAATTCCGATTTGGCAATTTTCTTTTTTCAGAACATCGAGATGATGGTGATAATCATTGATTTTTACTGGCTTCTTTGTCAAAAATCCCGAAACATCCGGAAAAATTGAATGTGAAAGCATAATTCGAATTCCATCATTCTCTATAATAATATTGTCTTTGTAATCACCAATTATTTCTTGAAAAAAACTAATATTTTTTACCGGTAAATCATGCTCATAGAGCCAAATCAAACCATTACTTAGTTCTTTTCTTTTATTAAATGGTAAATAATACCAGTTATCAGGAAAAAAGAAAACATTATTATAGTGTGGTAGTTTCTTAAGATGATTCAAATCATGATTGCCGGGTATGATTGCCCGGCAATTCGATGATATAATATCGAGACAATAAGTAAGATTTCTGCTGTATTTATAACTATAAAATCTTTCGTCGAAACCGGAAATATCTCCCAAACAATAAACATCATTGCAGTTTCTTTTTTCAAGTTCCTGCATTGTTTTGAAAAGCCTTTCGGCATCTTCGTGAATGTCGGTGATAATTCCAATTTTCATAATAGTTGTTAATCCGGATGTTTGCTACGAAACTTTTGAGTTAATAAAGAAACAACAACAAGTGTAATGAATCCAAGTGGAATGGAAATAATGCCCGGATTCTGCAATGGAATTGGAGCAGATTCTGGTGGCAATCCATAAATATCATACAAAGTAGGTGAAAATAGAATTATCAAGAGTGAAGAAAGCATACCAACAACTATACCCCAAGCAATACCTTTTGAAGTGGTTTTCTTCCAAAACAAGAGCATAAGAATTGCAGGTAAATTAGCAGATGCCGCAATTGCAAAAGCAAGACCTACAAGGAAATTCACGTTTTGCTTTTGGAAAATTATGCCGAGAATTATTGCAAGAATACCAACAATCACAGCAGAAATTCTTCCTGCGTTAACTTTTGCTTTTTCAGTCATTTTGATTTGCATATATTTATCCATCAAATCATGAGCAACCGCACCCGAAGATGCCACAATCAAGCCACTTACCGTACCAAGAATTGTTGCAAAAGCAATTGCTGAAATGATAGAGAATATTACTATACCAAAAGTTTTTGATAATAGAGGAGCAGCCATATTCGAACTTTCAGGATCGAGTGTTCCGTTAACCATCGCACCAGTACCCATATATAAAGTTAGAATGTAGAAAAAGCCGATTGCCAAAATAGCAACAATTGTAGATTTACGTGCGGCTCTTTGGCTTGGAACAGTATAATATCTAATCAAAATATGGGGAAGAGCAGATGTTCCAAGGAATAAAGCAAGCATCAAAGAAATAAAGTCAAGTCTGGGCCAAAAATTATCAGCACCATCGAGTTTGTAATACATACCGGGCTTCATCAAATCTGTTCCCGGAGTGATATTTTGATAATACAAAGTAACTTTTTCATTATTGTAAGTAAATGCTTTTTTGGTGAAACGTGTTACTTCGGATTTTTCGATAACTTTGATAAATTCGAAAGGACCAAGAGCGCCTGTTTTTTCAACTTCTCTTCCATCCATTATAATTTTGTTTGCATGACCAACCTGATAAAATTTTCTTTCGTCTTTGATATGACCATTATACAATTTTGTTCCATCAGTTTTTTCAACAACAGACAGTGCCTCTTCAAGAAGGAAGGCATCATCTTTTTTTACTAAATTCCACCAAGAAACAATACCTTCTGTTTCCAATTGAACAAAAGTCAATTTCTTATCATTAAACTGACCGATTACTTCATATTTTTCATCAGAAACAGCAATAACTGCAGAATTTTCAACAATAGGTTTCAATGTGATAAAATCGTGATAATTTTCATGAGGAGTTTTGTCTATACCTTTATTAAGAACTGCAATTGTAATAATTAAGGAGAAAATGATTAATAAGCCACCTTTGATAAATTGTACATAAGTAGTTGAAGTCATTCCGGCAGTAGCAACAATCAATACCACGATTGAACCAACCATAACAACGCCAACCCAATGTGGAAATCCTAATAAAGGAGTGATTAATGCACCTGCACCAACCATTTGTGGAATTAAATAAAATATAGAAACAACCAAAGTACTGATAGCGGCTGTTAATTTTATTGCAGGAGAGTCGAATTTAAAATCGAGAGCATCTGCAAATGTAAATTTTCCCATTCGTTTTAATGGTTCGGCAACAATAAATAACGCAACAACCCAACCGGCAAGATAACCGATAGAATAAAGAAATCCATCAAATCCATAAAATGCAATCATACCGCAAATACCAAGAAAAGAAGCGGCAGAGAGATAGTCACCGGCAAATGCAATGCCATTAACAGCCCAGTGGATATTTCCACCAGCGGCATAATATCCTGAAGCAGATTTTGATTTTCTTGCAAAAAAGAAGGACAATCCAAGTACGGCAAGAACGAAACCTAAGAATATGAGTATAGCATAAATTGAAACATCATAAATCATGATTA
>JANJUO010000374.1 GCA_024710535.1 bacterium | reverse complement strand
CAATCAAGATTCGCTTTTTAATTCAGAAGAGTAGGCAGTTTTCGGGGAATTTTTCATGATTCCCGGCCGACCCTCTTGTACGCCAATTCAGCGGTCGGGCAAGGTGGCGTCGGCAACAACGACATTCACTACCTGGTCTTGATTGCGCTCGAAAAGGCGCGCGAGGCGGAAACCCTGAGTTCCGATCTTGAATTCGCCATCCGGGGCTGGCATCGAGCGGCATGAGAAGCACTGAGCCCCCTGGGGGTGGGACGCCATTTCAAGCAATGAAACAGTGCCCCACTGAAACGCCACAACCGCCCGCAAACCACTGAAAGGATGCGACCATGAGCAACGCTACCCAGTCCGTCAATGACATCGTCTGCAACCTCAATTCGAAGGTCTCTGACCTCGATGCCCTGGTCAGCGCTATCGAATTGATGCTTAGCCAAATTTCATTGCGGGTCCAAGACCCTCGATGCCTCGATGCCTTTAGTGAACGATTGGAGCAGCTTCAGTGCCTTGCTTCGCTTGCAAAAGAGCGCGCCAGGGAAGTAATTGCGCTCGGCGATGCGGCGGACGGTGCCACGGTTCGCTTATCCGTGGTGGCGGCAGCATGAGCGACAAATCATTCAGAGACTTCATCGCCAGGATGAACCAGATCGGCCAGGTTGCGCGTATCTGCAACCCGTTCGATGAAGTCATGCACTGCGAAATTGAGATTCCTGGCGAAGCCGGCGCGATCCAGATCACGCTTCCGCCCGGATGCGAATTGCGTTTCATGATCCCATCGTATGACACGCGTGCCACATGGGAACGCAAGCGCGGGCGCAAAACACTTGACCATGAAGGCCGGCGCAACGCGTAGCACGTCAGACACGTAGCTTGGGGGCGATTGGTACGGCAACCAATCGATTCAATCGCCCCTCCCCATACCCAACCCTACCCCAGCCAATTTGAACGCCCCAAAACGCGATTTTGGGCGCCTGCATCGCGCCGCCGGATTTCGTAACCTGGGTTAATTCAATAGCCCGCGCTAATGCTCCAGCATGGGGGCTTGTTCATGGCACGGACTCTTGCAATGGAAGGCGCTTCCGACACGCTTGAAATGCCGCATGGCCAATGGCCGGAGCTTCTGGCCGACATGGCGGATGCCATTTGCCGTAAGTTCATCGCGCTCGGCAAGCCGGATGGCGTGGCCAAGAATGAGGCGCTGCTGGCCATTGAGGCCATCACGGAAGAGTGGCAGGGGTGCATGGTGTATATCCCGATGGCCAAAGGCGCGGCCGTGGCGATGAAGCATCACCGCTTGTATCTCGAATATGACGGCACCAACGTCCGGGAACTGGCGATCAAGCACAAATACTCGATCCAGCAAGTCTATCGGGTGATCAAGCGTCAAGCTCAACTTCAACGCCAAGACAGGGGCGCAAAATGACTGAAACCACGAACGAAGTATCGAACAACGGCGAGGGCTCGCTTGTCAGCAAGGTAGCCCAGGCGGTCGAAGCCGTCCGCGCCAAGATTGCGTCACTCGACGGTGAAATCGATACGCTCACCCAGGCCAGAGCGGCAATCATGGCCCCGCCGGTTTCGAAACAGGACTTCATGGAGTACGTCAGGGAGGATATTCGGCGCCGCTCGAAAATCTTCCCCCGAATGATGAAGGTGAAGTGGGCGAACAAACACCCCTTCAACAATTTCGAGAAACTGGAGCGCCTCATGGGTGGCGCTGCGGGCGGCTTGCAGGCATTTCCATACTTCACTGGCGACCTCATGGATGAGGGCATCAAGTTGGAGCCTACTTCCTTCTTCTGGTACTTCGGCGACGTGATTGAGGAACGCTTCGAGCAGGCCATCGAAGACTTCGATTGGCCCGCTGACGCCATGCCGATATCCGAGCGGCGGACGCGGATTCAGGAAATCGACTCGCAAATCGCCAACCTCACGGCACGCCGCGACCTGATGAAATCCAAGCTCAGGAGTACGCTGGGGCCGTTCTGGGGGGGCTGAGCACATATTTTTTGGTCACCGCGCGCGAGGTAGGTGGGTCATAGCGCGCGGGACTGGCCTGGCGCGTTGCCTTCTCGCCACGGTCTAGGGATGATCCACCAGGGCTTTGCCGGTGTAGCCCCCGCCAAGCGTCCAACTTGGCTGGTAAACCGGCATTTCTGGGCCGGGCATGGCTTGGGCGACATCCCGCCCCGTCCATTCGATCGCATCTCAGCAGTTGGGACGGCGGCGCCAGGATTCGAACCTGGATCATGCGCAGGGTAGACCCAGCCGCAACCTTTCCCTAGGAAACTACCGCCTCTCAAAATATAGCATGATCAGAATTACGATTGATGACCAGCAGATCCGCCAGGCATTCGCGCGCCTGATCGCGTCAGCGAAGGACCCACGCCCGGTGCTGGAGCAGGTCGGCGAGCTGCTGGTCGATTCGACCAAGCAGCGTTTCGCCACCTCGACCGCCCCGGACGGAAGCCGTTGGGCTCCCAATTCTGAAGCCACTTACCTTCAATGGCTTCGACGTGCCTCCGGGAAATTCGGCAAGGACCGCAAGCGCATTGGGACCAAAGGCGGCTATTTCTCTACGTCTGCGGAAAACAAAGGGAAAATCATCGGGCGAGGGATTTCCGCTGTCATGTCAAAGCGCCCCCTGATCGGCGAAGGTGGCGCACTGTCAACCCAGATTTTCCACGTGGCTGAGAACGGCACACTGGTCGTCGGCAGCACTATGGAGTACGCAGCCGCTCAACAATTCGGCATGAAGGCAGGCTATGCCGGCGCCACAAAGCGCGGCTCTCCAATCCCCTGGGGCGATATCCCCGCCCGCCCATTCCTGGGCCTTTCAGAACAGGATCGCGGCATGATCCTCGACCAGATCTCCGACCACCTCAACGGCGCACTCCAGCCCTGAACCGGCCTGCTGTTGCCGCGAACTGCTGCAACGCACAGTGAAAGAGGTCTGTCCCGGTAGCTAAACGCCCATGACGATTTCCAGCTATGAACTGGACGCCACCATGCCCAGACCCCGTTTCGTAGTATAGCCGCCAGCCGCTGGGCCCGGCGGTGCTGGCTGCTGAAAACCTGATCAAGCAAAGTCGATGAACGCCTTGACCAGCAAGGCAACGACGAAGCCGGACAGCCCCGCCAGTCCGAGGCCGACCAGCCACACGCCGGCAGGCAGGTGGAACAGTAAGATCGCCGCGAGGCCGATCAGTTGAATGGCGAGGAAAAAGAGAAGCATTCGATTGTCCAGCGCTCCCTATCAGATTGCTGCGTCGGTCGG
>JANJUO010000341.1 GCA_024710535.1 bacterium | reverse complement strand
GCCCAAGCGGCAATCAAAGGCGTGAAGCTTCGCAAAGAAATGAGAGACGAACTCTATCAAATGATTAGAGAAGTTTTCAATAATTTGAATGAAAAACAATCAACTGAGCGCGAATCATTTGATACTGAATGTAATGAAAATTATACGAAATTAACTGCAAAAGTTAATGATTGCTTCAATTTGGTTCATGGTGTAACTGAATTCAAACTCATCAGAGAATCTTTGATTACTGTTCAAAGCGAAGTGAAAATTGTTAAATTGAAAAAAGATCAAAGAAACGAATTATTCTCAAGAATCAGAGAAGCTTTCAATATTTTTGATAAAAAGAAGGAAGATTATTTTGATAAAATTAACGAAGAAAAACGTAATAAACTTGTTGCTATCAAAGATAATCTTGACACAAAAATCAAACGTCTTGAAGAAACTTTGATTGCTGACAAACAAGCTTTGGAAACTGCAAAAGACAAAATTGATGCAGAAACTTCCGAAGAAGAAAAATCAAACAAAATAAGATTGATCGAAGAAAGAATCAAAGAAAAAGAAGGCAGAATTGCTGAATCAAAATCAAGAATTGCTGATATCGAAAAAGAAATTGAAGCAATCAAGTAATTGATTTTCAAACTAAAATAATTCCTCTGCAATTTTTTGTTGCAGAGGATTTTTTTTATAATTCACCTTTGATTGTTAATCTTTTTGACATATTATTTGCAGGATTAATCAAATCTGAATAATATTTCTGCATTCGAAGGTCATCATCTGTTAGAATTGTAATATCAATAAAATTATGAACTGTATAGCCGGTTCGATTATAATTCACTTGACTTAATGACAAATTCCATCCTTCAAACCAAAGCATTAAATCATTTTTTTGCTTTTCAGTGCCAGCAAAATGTACCAGAAAATCAATATCAGAATTTGCTGTAGCGATTTCATTGAAAACTGTACCAAACAGATAGAATCCCTTTACGCCAAATCTTTTTGCATCTAATTGCAAGGCAATACTTTCTGCCATTCTCTTTCTCCATTGTAATGGCTCATCATATTGAGAGTCGTAAGTCATAGTTTCAGAGTCGGTATATTTTATTACCAAACTATCATCTGATAATATTGCCATTGCTTGATCCTCATCGGCATTCATCAATATTCTTAGTGCTTGACCGCCAGTAGATTCACGCACATTAATAACTTTGAGCACCCCTTCTAAATGCTTATATTCAGGTAGAAATCTTGTTAATATATTTTCTGTATTTTCGAAAAATTCATAATTGAAAACCACGCCTTCGCTGTCTGGATAAAGCGGAATATATCTTATTCCCGCCTCGACCAAATCTTGGAAGAAATGTGTTCCAAACGATAGATCCGGAACATAATTTCCCTTTTTTCGGGCAATTTCAATCAAAACTGCAGTGTTATGAATGTCTGAATATGTGATTTTCACGCCAAGTCTGATATCATCTCTTGAGCCCCATCTACCTGGTCCCATAAGGATGAATGTTTTTTTAGGAAGCACTTTATTTAATTTTCCAACTGCTTTCCCAATATCCATCAAATCTTCCAACCTTTCTACTTCCGCATATTTGATTGGATCAACATAAACAATATAATATATAGCCGATACCTTGCCATTTGAAATATATTGGTTTGCTGTAAAGATAATTTTGTTTTTCGGAATATCAGTTGGTAATACCACAGATTGAGTTTCATTAGTAGATTGAGGACGGCATTGTAACAAGTATAAATTTTTTCCATCACAAGCAAATTCAATATCAACAGGAGTTCCAAGTTTATCTTTTAATTCCGAAAGCATCAATTTAATTTGCTCTAAATATTTGGTTCTATTCACCAAATTATCAAATGTAACAATTATATCATGCTGTCTGGTATCAATTCCCAAGCCAATCGGCTTTTTGATATGATGACCATCAATTATTGAAAATAGATCATTAATCATTGGGAATGAATTGCCGACTTCGTTAATAAGTTTCTTGATTGAAACGGTATCGAATGTATTTGTTTCCAAATTAATAACATCAATATATTTTGGAGCATAGCCCACAACTTCTTGAAATGTTAGATTCACTCGAAGGTTTGGATTTCCGGGTGCTATCAAAATCGGAAAATCATCTCCAATTCTATCCACAGAGCGTGTTCCCAATCCACATACCATTCTTATCAAACCATCTTCTCTTTTGATACGTGGTGACCAACGGAATTCATTGAAACTGAAAGCAACTCCGGCAAATGCAGGAAAGAAATATTTTCCTACTTTTGTTCCAACAACTTCTTGAATCATAATGCCCATTTCTTCATTGAAATCCAATAGTCCTCTTTCAATTCTATAACCAATCGGATCAGGACCAAACGTAGAAGCATAAACTTCAGCTATTGCATCCATTAAATCTTCCATTTTTTGCTTTTTGGATCCTTGATTTGCAAGAAACAAACTCTTATACTTACCCGCAAACGCTGATCCAATTCTATCTTCCAGCAAACTTGAAGAACGGACAATTACCGGATTATCACCAAAGTCATCCAGCGCTCTTGATAAGCCATTTGTTATTTCTATAGGAAATTGGGAATTTTTGAATGCTTGAATAATATGAGGATATTCCTGTCTAATTTCATCAATATCTTTATATTTCTGCTCAATAACGTCTTCCATGTTGTTATAATACATGAAATTCATAAGTCCATCAGAGGTAATATACCATGTTTTTGGCAATTTTACTGAATTTAAAGTAGGAGAATATTCAGTTGTTTTTTCAATAACTTTATTTGCAAGAAAAATTCCTGCTCCTTTACCGCCAATTTTGCCATGACTTTCTGGTGGAAAAATCATATTCTGTAATAAGTCCCAAAAATCTTCCACATCAAGAAAATTCTTTGCAATTTCAATGAAATCAAGTTGATCAGTCAAAAATCTACGAATTAGGGCAACTTTTATACCCAAACGAGTTGGCGATGTTTTTATGTCATAACCTGGATTTAACTGATGATAACGCCTCATTGCATCAAATACTTCAGAAAGTGGAGTATTTTGATTTGCTAATGCTTTTATCAAATGATGAGATTTTTCTTCATAAATCCATTTTTGAATTCTGGACATAAT
>JANJUO010000332.1 GCA_024710535.1 bacterium | reverse complement strand
CTAACTGCGCCGGTTTTTCTAATGGTATCTGGTGCAGTTCATATCTTTGCTAATAAACGTGATGAAAACGGTAATTTACCTAATCAGACAATGTATAAAAGATTCAAGATGAGTTTTTTATTATTAGTGATTGGCTATTTGCTTGCATATCCATCAGTAAAAATATACGAACTTTATACACAACCGATGCATGTTTGGACGGATTTTTTCAAAGTAAATATCCTACATATTTTTGCAGTTTCGCTTTTTTTGTTAACATTATTATATAAAATAACTAAAAATGATAAACAATTAGGATTTGCCTCCCTTAGTATTGCGATTGTCATAACTGCTTTATCGCCAACCGTTTTGGCTATCAACTGGGATAATTATATACATATTGGATTGGCAAATTATTTATCATATCAATATGGTTCGATATTTTCCATTTTCCCATATTCTGCATATTTATTCTATGGTGTAACTTTAGGACTGATTCTTAAAAATGTTGAAATACCAAAGCGAAGAGATTTTCTAATGAAATATGGCGCCTATATTGGAATTTGCTTAACAATTCTTATGTATCCATTGTATTATAAATTGACTATTTTTTATAGTGGTTTTATGTTTAAATCCAATCCTGCTTTCACACTTATGAATGTTGGATTGGTACTTTTATTTATTGCAATTTCATCATTTTTGTATAAGTTTTTATCGAAATTCGAATCAATATTCAGTCTGTTCAGTAAAAGGGCAATTGTCATATATGTAATACATTTAACTATTCTATATGGTATGCCGGTGATGCCATCATTCCAATATTTATTCGGAAACAGTTTGGATTTATTTAATTCATTTATTGCCGTTTGGATAGTTATTATGATGACATTGTTATTAACTTACGCATTCGATGTTTCAGTTAAAAAGCAAAAATATGTAACGCTTTATAAATACTCATTTACTGCATATATCTTATATTTATTATTTGTATAAAAAAAGGTTTCATTTTTATGAAACCTTTTTTAATCTTAAACATTTATTGATTTTCTTTATTTTGAACTCTATTTCTCAGTGGCTCAATCCTATCGATATTATCTTCAGGACACTTTTCCTGAATTTTGTACGAAGCAGATAGGGTAGTGATTGGAACTGCCAAAAGTCTTTCTTTTGCAATTAAGCAACCGCAAATTCTACAAATGCCATAAGTTTTATTCTTTATCCTTTCAAGGGCATCGTCTAATTTTTTTAAGTATTCAGAAATACGTTGCACTTGTGCATACGTTTTTTCTTTTTCAATTGCTTCCGATCCTTGCTCAGCCATGTGCATTGAATATATCATTAATTCATCGGCATGATCCGAACTTGTAAGATCATCAAGACGCTCACGAAGCATTCTTAATTCTTCGATTGATTCATTCTTCGACATTGAAATAACTTCAAAAAACATTTGCAAATCTTCATCAGAATATCTGACATTTGGCAAAGGAGCTTTAGGAACAATTTCTACCTTTTTTTGTTCAGGTTTAGGCATATCAGTTCGATTTTCCTGATTTTTCAAATTTGCTTTGATTTCCGCTGCCTGTGCAAGATATTTATGATCTTTCTTGACCGGCTCATCTTTTTTACCTTTTTTATGTGCTTTAGGTAAAGGTTTTGAAGCAGTTGGCTCCACTTTGATGTCTGGAATCAATTCAGCCGGTATATCGTCTAAATGCTCTTTTTTGCTTGGTACCTGAATTGGCTGATCGCCTTTATTTAATTTGAATGCCTTTCCTTCAATTTTAATTGGTTCATTGAATGGCTCAAATTCGCTATCAGAATTTTTCTTGCTTCTTCTTTTTCTTTTTTTTGCATCAGCAAGATCAGAATGAATCTCTTCAATTGGAGGAATGGCAACAATATCCGTTTCAACTAAATCAACTATTTCATCTTCGTGAAATTCGGATTCTTCCTCATCTTCTCTTGGACGCTCGGCAATGAAATCTACTTCGTCTTCGTCCTCATCAATTGAGATTTCTTCGTCATCGTCTTCATCAACAATATCTTCATCGATAACAATTGGTTTCACTGTGGCTTTTTTGCCTTTCGTTTTAGATTTTGTCTCAGCGATAACTTCTTCTTCAATATCCAAAATTTCAGCTTCAACTGATTTAGTCTCTTTCTTTTTTGAAGATTTCTTGTTTGACTTTGAATCAACTACAGGAGTTGGCACTTCAACTTCAATTGCATTAGCATTATTTTCAACAATTTCTTTAGTTGATTGCTTTTTCTTAACGGATTTATTAGCTTGCTCTTTTTCATCTATAACGCTATCAACAACTGCAACAGGTGTATCAACAACAGATTCTACAGTTTTTTTTGATTTGGTCTTTTTTGTTTCAACAGCAACTTCAACCGTTTCTTCATTCTTTTTTGCTTTTGCCATAAATTCTCCTGTTCTCAAATTCTAAAATTATTTTTCAATTTATTTAAATTACAAAATTATTATATTATTATTAATTAAAACTAAACTTCAAAATAGTGATTTTTTTTTAAACTACAAAAAATAATTTAAAAAAAAATATATTTTTATGAAAATTATATACTTATGCTTGCAAATAAGTATATCCATATAAGCCTGAACGGTAATTTGCCAAAAATTCCTTACCTTCGTTTACGGTGATTTTGCCTTCTCTCACGCATTGGGCAACAAATGTTTCCATTGTGCGAACCAATTTTTTTGAATTATATTGAACATAATCCAATACTTCTTCAACAGTTTCACCATCAATAATTTGCTTAATTTTATATCCATCACCATCAACAACAATGTGAACTGCATTTGTGTCGCCAAATAAATTATGCAAATCACCAAGAATTTCCTGATATGCCCCAACAAGAAATACACCAATATAATAGGTTTCATTTTTCTTTACAGAATGAAGATTCATATTGTAAGAAAAATCTCCAACTCCAATAAAGTGATCAATCTTTCCGTCAGAATCGCAGGTAATATCTTGTAAAGTAGCGTATTTGCCAGGCTTTTCATTCAAGCGCTGAATAGGAATTATTGGGAAAATTTGGTCAATTGCCCATGAATCCGGTAATGATTGGAATAATGAGAAATTACAAAAATATTTATCGGAGAGCATTCTGTTTAACTGTCTTAACTCTTCTGGAGTATGCTTCATATTTTGAGTGATGTCCCAAACTTCTCTTGCTATCGACCAAAATAGGCGTTCCACTAATGCTCTTGTTTTCAAATCAAGCATACCAAGTGAAAATCTATCCAAAGATTCTTCACGAATTTGAAGTGCATCGTGCCAAGATTCAAGCATCTTATTTTTTGATAAACTACTATAAATTTTGAATAATTCTTTTACTAATTCATCTTCCTCTTCTGCAATTTTTTCATTTTCATCCCATTCAGGCAAAGACGCAGTTTCCAAAACATCAAAAATCAACACAGAATGATGCGCAGTAATTGATCTTCCTGACTCAGTAACTATATTTGGGTGCGGTATATCATTTTTATCACATGCATCAACTATGTGAGAAATAGCATCATTTACATATTCTTGAATTGAATAATTGATACTTGCCTGAGAAGAAGAGCGAGAGCCATCATAATCAACTCCAAGACCACCTCCAATATCAACAAATTCGATTTTGAAACCAGCTTTTCTTAATTGAACATAAAATTGAGAGGCTTCACGTAAAGCAGATTTAATTTTTCCAATTTTTGTGATTTGGCTACCCAAATGAAAATGTATCAATCTCAAATCTTCAATTCTTCCCTCATCTTTTAGAATTTCAATTGCATCGATTAATTCGGAAGCGTGAAGTCCAAATTTTGAGCGGTCGCCTCCGGAACTTTCCCATTTGCCACTTCCGGCACTTGCAAGCTTGATTCTAATGCCAATATTTGGCTTTACTTTGAGTCTATTTGAAATTTTGATAATTAACTTAAGTTCGTTCAGCTTTTCAACTACCAAAAATATATTTTTACCCATTTTTTGAGCAAGAAGTGCAAGTTCAATAAAATCTTCATCCTTATAACCATTACAAATTATGAGTGATTTTGGATTGTTATGAATCGCAAGAACTGCGTGAAGCTCAGGTTTTGAGCCGGCTTCTAATCCAATGTTGAACTCCTCGCCATGACTAACGATTTCCTCAACAACAGGACGCATTTGATTAACTTTAATAGGATAAATTATAAAACTATCGCCTTTGAAATTGTATTCTTTGGATGCAATATCGAAGCATTTTGAAATTTCTGCAATTCTATCATGCAAAATGTCAGGAAAACGGAGCAATACCGGAGTTGCAACATCCCTAAGTTGTAATTCATCTATTAACTCTTTCAAGTCAATTTGCAAATCATCTTTCTTAGGAGAAACGCAAACATTTCCTTTTTCATTTATATTAAAGTAATTTATTCCCCAGCCGTTAATATTGAAAAGTTCAACTGAGTCTTCAATTCTCCATTTCCTCATCTTTTTAATTACTCCAAAAGATTTCTAAAAAAACAATGTTTGTTTTATTAATTAACAAAATAATTTTCTTTTGACGTAATTTTATATATTATATTATTATTTTTTTTTTAATTTTTTTATTTATTATTTTCAAATAAATTTATTTAAAAGTCGTGATACAATTTAATTATTTACAATAGTTTCAATTTTGTTAATCAATAAATTTTAATATATAATGAGGGATTTATGAAATATTTTTTAATATATGTTGCAACATTAATTGTTGTAGCATATAATTATTCTTACAGTCAGGAGATTGTTCAAAATTCTAATCTAAAAATTTCAGGTAGAGTCAAAAGCAAGATGACTCAATCACCTTTATCTCGAGTTACTGTGCGAGTACTTGGCACAGACAAAGGGGCAATCTCAAAAGATGATGGTTCGTTTGTTGTAAATAATATACCAACAGGAATATATCAAGTACAATTTTCAATTTTGGGATATGAAACTTATGTGCAAACTGATGTTGCGGTTTCATCCGGAAGACCCGTTATGCTTGAGATTGAATTAGCGGAGAAAATTATCGAATTGGAGGGGGCTGAGGTGAAAGCAAGTTACTTCGATAAAAGAATTGAAACAGTTACCAGCACACAAACACTCAATTTCGAAGATATTAGGCGAGCACCCGGCGTTCAAGAGGACGCAATTAGAGCAATTGCGCTTTTGCCCGGCGTTGGAGTTACCTCTGCCGGAAGAAATGATTT
>JANJUO010000317.1 GCA_024710535.1 bacterium | reverse complement strand
CAAATATTTACTACATTGTATTTAATAATATATTTAAAATCTTTCATAGAATCAATGTATTACTTTATGTTAATATTATTGTATTTCAAGTAATAAACATAATATTTCTAATTATAACTGTAGTTATTGCAATATAAATTTCAGTCATTGCATAATAAAATTCTGTCGTTGCAATATAAATTTCACTCTGCATTTTATATTGCGGGGACTGCATTTTATGTTGCGGGCATTTCAAAATATAATGCATTGTGTTCATATTATAGTGCTTTTTCTTCTTATAATTATACATTGTATTCAATGTATAATGCATTGTATTCATTTTTTATTGCAAGCATTTCATTTTATATTGCGTTTGCTTCAGTTTATATTGCTTTGATTTCTGTTTATATTGCTTTGATTTACTTTTTAATTGCTTTGATTTCATTTTATATTGCAATTAATTTAAATAATTAACTAATATATATTTTTTATATTTCATATATTTCTTCTTATTACAAAATATATATATTGTATATCTGTAATTCTCCATATAATTTATAAAATAAAAAAAATCATATAACTTTTAGATTATATGATTAATTTTATAATGATTATTAATTTGCAATAAAGAAATTTTTTCTAATTACTTATAACCGGTTAGTTCAACATAGCCCAAGCCATTAATCTTTGATGTATTTTTATTGCCTGTAAACCGAACACTTCCTTCGTAATAATGCGTGAATACAATTAATTCCTGCTCTGCTATATTGGTTTCTATCTGAAGTTTTATCTTTTTTGGAATATATTCAATTATCCATTTTGCCGGATATTTCTTTCCTGATTTTGTAGTATAATATTCTATTGGATTTATAGAAAATTCATTCGCATTGATATATGTAGAATTCCCATATTTATCGATATATGTTCCTTTTGCAAAGTTTGTATTATTATCTTCATCCCGCAAACGAAAACACATAATTTCAGTGGAATCATCCATTTGCAATGAAAACCAATCCCAACCCGATTGATTCTTTGCCAATGCAGATGTACTCCATTCCCTATCGAACCAAGATTTTCCATTAACAAAATAATTCTCATTATTAATTGTAATCTTCCCATTGGTTTTCAAATTCGTATAAGAGTAATAATACGAAGCATTTCCGGCATCGAAACTTTTCGGACTTAAGCCCCTATTCCCATGAAGAACAACTTTCTTCTCCGGAATTAATTGCAATTTGATCTCTTTTACTGAATCTTTTGCCGAAATATAAAACGTAGGCATCTCGGGATTATCGCTATAGTTCATCTTAATTTCCCAATTCTCAATATAAATTTTCTTTTTATTCGAATCAGCGCCTGCAATATCAAGAACTTCACGCATTGTTTTCTCTGAATAATAGAATTTATTATTGCTAATATCGCTTAATGCAAAATGTGCAAGGTAAATATTCTTTGAATCGAATGAACTCTGCATAATTGTGTCCGTTGATAGCCCATTTCGAAAAATTGTAAATTGATAGCCAAACTTATGCCCGGAATTGTCTTGCAAGTTCCCCGTAAAATACCACCACTCAATCTTATAATCATTGTGAGCATAATGATCATCAGGGAAATTGAATTCAACAACATCGAACGCCTTCTTGTAGTTTGAGTTATCCTCATTCATTATATCTGAAATATTTATCTCGGTATCTATTGACTTCTTTTCGCTTGTGCAAGCACTGCATGTCAAGATGCAAAGCAAAATTATCAGCAAATATTTCATATCACCCTCTTTGCGTAATGAACACACCAACAATTATCATAATCCCACCGATAACGAAGAATGGCGTAAGGAATGTGCCCAAGAAAATAATTGATAAAATAGTTGTCATAACAGGTTGCAAATTGTTGAATACTGCTACTTTGCTCGCCTCCGTTTTTGTCAATGCGTAATACCATATTGCGTAACCAATACCCGATGTAATTACACCTAAATATATTAGTTGCAACCAGTTCACCGTAGTAATCGTATCGATCTGAAATGATACCGGCATCAGCAAAAATACCGGGATATACAGCAAAAATCCCGTCGTCATCGCCAAACCTGTCGAGTAGATCGCACCATATTTAATTGAGAAGCTCCGACCGATTATCGTATATAGCGCCCAAGATAGCGAAGCCGCCAAAGCTAAAAAATCACCCAGCAAACTTTCATTCGTAAACACAATTCCTCTTTCTAATAGCACCACGATTGCTCCTAATATCGCAATTCCTACTCCGAATAGTTTCTGATTTGATGTCTTTTCTTTATAAAAAATTACCGCAATCAGCAGAACGAATGCCGGAGTGAGCGCATAAGCCAGCGCCATATTCGGAGCTGTTGTGTATTTCATCCCTTGAAGAAACAAAAACTGATTTAGAGGAATGTTTAGCGCACCAAGAAGTAAAATCTTGTACAGATCTTTCTTCTCAATCTTCTTGACGGATTGCCTTTGGAATGAAAGCCATAAAATATAGAACAAAGCTGCCATCGCAGACCGAAAAAGTAATATCAATGCCGGCTCAATATCATGCGTAATGCCTTTTGCAACAATGTGAGTGCCCGAAGCAATCAACTGCTGAAGAAAAATTAGTATCTGTACCATTAATTAATTCACTATGAAGATTTGATTTAAAATATTAGTTTGATTATCATAATTGAAAGTGTTTTTCATCATTTTTAAATTCTTGGAATAGTATTCGAAATTGTTCTCAATCTCATAGATAGCGTTCTGAATATCATCGATATTAAGATCAGGAGCAATCAACTTTCCGAAATCGAATTGCTGATGAATATTTTTGATTGCCGGCAAATTCGTAGCAATAATTGGAATCTCCGCCATTGCATACTCAAACAGCTTGTTTGGAAGCGCCAGATTATAAGAGGCAGAAATCGGCTCAAAAAGTGCTGTGCCAATGTCCGCAGAGCAAGTGTAAAGGTGCAATTCATCGTAGGGCACAGCATCAAGAAAGAAAATGTTATTCTTATTAATTTGAGAAGCCAGCATTTTGAATTTGTTTTTCTGCTCGCCATCGCCCATAATGATCAAAGCATAATTCTTTATGTTTTTCATTACTTGCAAAAGTGTAGAAATTCCTCTGCCATCAAGGAGCCAGCCTTGATAAAGAATAATTTTTACATTCGAATCAATATTAAACATCTTTCTAAGAGTATTGCTTTTGATCTGTTGCTTGAAAAAGGGCAAATTCATAATTAGAAAGTACTCCAAATGACTGCCAAATTGCTTAGCAAGATATTCTTTATCGAGTTCACCGGTTACAATCACTTTGTTAACATATTTGATTAGATGTGCTTCGATTGCAGTTATGATTTTTTGCTTTACGAAATTATTTGCAAGAGATCCAAGAGCAGAATAGATCTCTCTGGAATCATAAACCAAAGAAGCGGAGCACCTTTTCTTCAGGATAGAAGCAATAAATAATGAGTAAAACTCGCAAGCCAAGAAGTATTTCGCTGCAACTTTCATCTTAAAAATATCAAAATTAAACTTCATCCACCTTTTCATAAGGTTAGAATTATTAGGCATTTTGATTTCTATTTGTTGCAAATTAGGATTTTTGATATTTGAATTCTTCGTCGAGATAAGCAAAATCTTCCTGCCGGCAGGCAATAATGCGGATAACATATTATTAATCCTGGCATCAGTATCTGAATTGCCAAAATTGATAAAACATATATCGTACATATCAAACCGCTCCTTGAGATGATGTTCTTTAAATTACAAATTACCAACTACAAAATTAAGGTTTTTTTGCTAAATGTTATTCATTATTTTTGATGAATAAGATTGATCAAAAAAGAAAATCAACCCAATTGGATTGATTTTCGATTTATATTCTAACAAGTATTTTTTTGATAAATAATGCAAAACTTTAATTACTTAGAAATTTCTTTTGGATAATTTCATATCTTTCATAGTATATACCACCCGCCTGTATTCAAGCTCCGGCGGAGTTTTATCATCTTTAGGCTTTTTGGCAATAACTTCAGTTGTTTCGAGCTGAACTGTTGCGTTAGGAGTTTTGCCTCCCCATAAGAAAGCAACTCCCATCATCGTGTCATTAATATATGGTCTATAAAGTTGTTTGCCTTCGAAGTTATGAACTAAATAAATACAACTATCAGATGATTTTTCTTTATTAACTTCAATTGATGGCGGATGATATTGCGAATCTATCAGCATTTTTTTATAATCTTCAGCTTTGCGGCTTTTGATGTAGTATTCGATTGTTCCTTTTTGCTGGTTTAATCGCTTACCTGTAACAAACAGATCATGTTTATCCACAAATTCTTGATTAACATAAGTGTTAATCAAAGTAAAATCCGAAAAATTCTTTCTTAATTCAAAGATCGCTTCTTTGCCTTTGCCGGTAGATTTGTTGTAATCATCTCTTTCTTGTTGATTTTGCAATTTCTGGAATTGAAAATTGAGCTTGCCTTTTTCAGCTAATTCTTCAACATATTGAATTAAACGCAAGCCAATAGCGTAAGGATTCAATCCAATTCTTGAAATCGAAGTAACATTAGCATTTGTAATTGCATAAGCAACTTCGTGCCCGCCAATTCTATCATCTTTTCTGAATAATTCATCATGCCAATAACTTGCCCAGCCTTCGTTTATAGTTTTTGTACGAATTTGCGGAGCAAAATATAAAGATGTATTTCTCACAATATCCATTACAGACTTCATCCAGCTATTTTCTTCCTTATTTAAATAAGTTGAATTATCGCGGATAAATTCCAAAATATCATAAGTGCGGTCAGCTGAAAGATTATGAAATTTTTCATATTTCGACTCAAATTCCGGATATTTTGCCTTAATTTCAGAGAAAAATATCGATTCGGCAAGAATTTCGTTTTGGTCAAATAATTCATTATATCTTGCTGTTTCATTAAAAATCGTTGTCATTGGAGCATTTACAACAGATTGAAGAAATACATCAAAATAATATTTCAATTTTTCGGGAGGATTTAGAACTTTTGGGAATTCAGAATTTTGCAAAATTGAAAAATAGCCGGTTAGATTATCTATGCTTCTACAAAATTCAATGATATAATCAACGTATCTGCCATGCTCGCTCCGTAATGAAGTAATAAGCCGTTTATCTGCAAGTGCCTGCCCAACAAAATCATCATTCCAAGTATTTTTGAAAAGCAAATTATTTTGGAAAAAATCAATATGCCCCAATACATGATAGAAAATCATAATATTGAGCCAATCTGGATTATTATCATTATAATAAGAAATAGCAGGTCTTGAATTAATTACAGTTTCATAAGGATTATGAGGATATAATTTATATTGTCCTTTTCCTTT
>JANJUO010000313.1 GCA_024710535.1 bacterium | reverse complement strand
CCTGGCTCTGTGAGTGGAGAACGCAGATCATTTTCCCAATTCTGACCATTTAGAATTTTGTCAATTTTATAAGCATTTGCTTTGCTGTCGAAAGATAAATCTATACCCAGCAAGCCAATTTGAACTTGCTTAACTTTTGGCATATCGCCACCTGTTACATAAGCATGTCCTGCATCAAGTTCGCCAATCATTTCACCTATGATATAGGTTAGGTCTTTCCTATGCTTTACAGAAGGAAGTAGTTGTTCGTATTTTACTCTTATAGAATCCCAATTATAGCCGTGCATACCCGGATCATAAAAGAAGTATTTCATGTGTCGCCATGATTCGGTGAAAACCTGCTTCCACTCATCACTTCTGCTAAGATTTACATTCATATCCTGCAATTCGAGTTTGCCGTCTTTGCCACTCAATTTATCAGAAAGTTTAGATAAATAATAATCACTTCCCATTCTATACAAAACAGATTTTTCATTTTTTGAAATTATATATGATGTAATATCACCAACCTCATTTTCTTTCTTTTCAACAAAATCATAATTATAAAGAGCTGATTTTTTGCCTTGCTCACTACGTACATAATACAATTTGTGAGTTGATAATGGAGTTAATCCAAAATAATTTCCGGCTGGAGTTGGCACTTCAAAAATTCTATTTTGAATTCCGTTCAAATCAATTTTGATTGGCGCATTTGCTTCTATTTCTTTTTCTTTCTTAGTCTTTTTCTTTTCTTCATCTCCAACTTCATCGCTTTCATATTTTGCAAATGGATTTTCTTCAGATTCCTGAAGTGTTAGCCCATAAATATTAGAAAGATTATTATAAACATAATTATATTCGAAATTTCCAATTGTCGGGCTGAAATTCCTTCCTGAAACAAAAAGTAAATATTTGCCTCCCGGAGTGAATGTTGGCTGAGTAGAGCTGAAAAACTCGGAAGTAACTTTTGTAGCCGAGCCAGTTTCAATATTATAAAGATAAATAATTCCAAATCTATTTTCATTATAATCCGTAAATGCAATCCATTTGCTATCCGGAGAAAAAGTGGCGTCCGAAATTTGAAATGTTTTTGATTTCTTCACGAGAGTTTGCTTTTTAGTAAGGACATCAATCAAAAACAAATTACGAGCATTATCCCATGTTAATAACTTCTTATTATCAGGCGACCAAATAATTCCATATCTGTAATATTCTGCATTAGATGTCAATTGTGAAACGTCTGAGCCATCTGCTTTTGAAATGTAAATTTCATCATTTCCTGTTCTATCACTTATATATGCAACAAAATTTCCATCGCCTGACCAAGTTGCATTTCTATCATGAATGCCTGGGGAGTTTGTGAAATTTTTAATATTACCTTTTTCTGCCGGAACTGAGAAAATATCTCCTCTTGCTGAAAAAATTGCTCGCTTCCCATCATTCGAAATATCAAAAGATGTAATTCTATCCTTTACATTGACGAAACTATTTCTTGCCAAAGGATAATCTGAAGCCACTGTGATATTTACTTTTTGAAATTTGTCAGTTGCTAAATCTAATAGATAGATGTAGCCGCCATTCTCAAAAGAGATATGTTTCGCACCAAGCGATGGAAATTTCACATCAAAATCTTTAAAATCAGTAATTTTCTTTGTTTGCTTAGATGTTAAATCATAAGAAAAAATATTCATAGTGAAATCGCGGTCAGATAAGTAATAAATCTTGTTGCCGCTCCACATTGGAATAATATCTTGAAACTTTGTGTTTGAAATATTTTCTATTTGTTTAGTTTTGAAATCATAAATCCAAATATCATCTGCTTGCCCACCGCTGTATCTTTTCCAAGTACGATATTCACGGAAAATGCGATTGTATGCCATTTTTGATCCATCAGAATTATAAGAAGCATAACCGCCTCTTGGAACTGGTACTTCTTTAGGTAACGACCCTGATTTATTCACAGTAAATAGATTTCCAACAAGGATATTCCAACTTTTAGCACGGGCACGATAGAGAATTTCATCGTTATTTACCCATCCCATAATAATTTTGTCTGGTCCTTGTCGGTCAGCAACATCTTTCTGATCCATTGAATAAGTTAGTCTAACTGGTTCTCCGCCAATTGAAGGAACGAGATATATTTCGCGATTGCCATCATATTCCGCATTGAATGCAATATTTTTGCCATCAGGAGAAAATCTTGGGTAAATTTCAAATCCTTCTGAACTTGTAATTTTTCTTGCAATACCACCATTGATAGATACTACATAAATATCGCCTGAATGGGAAAAAGTAATTTCAGTTTCAGAAGAATTTGGATAGCGCAAAAGACGCGTATCCTGTGCATTCAGAAAACTTATGCTAAGCACAAAAAATAAAAATAAATTAATTAATTTTATCATAGAATCACCATAAAATAATAATTTAAAAAAGTTTTAATTAATAAAAAAATGCAGACGAATATTCTGACAGTGAATTTCAATTTATATGAAATTTAAGATGAAAAATTTTCTAAAATTTTTTATTATGTATAT
>JANJUO010000306.1 GCA_024710535.1 bacterium | reverse complement strand
GCCGGGTGCACAGTAAGAATTTTAGATAAAAAGAATAGTTGTTAATTGTAAAGAACCTTTTCAATTCTGGTAACTAAGCCCCTGCTTAGTTACCAATTTTTTTTTATTTACCGTAAGTGATCTGGGCTTGGTTTCGAGTTCTGGATATTCGCAACAAAATCAATAATTCGCAACAATTATTCAAATATACAATCAATCTTATCTAATTATCGTCCCATTTCTCCGTCCCACGTCCCATTTTCCCTTTCAAATGAAAAGACTTATTCATACCTCAACAATTCAATTGGATCTTCTAAAGATGCTCTACGAGCGGGTGTAATGCCAAAAATTAAGCCGACAGATACAGAAACAACAAAGGATAACAAAACTGAAACTGCAGAAATTATTGTTTGAATCTCTGTTAATTCTTCAATTAGATAACTGCCCGAAATTCCAAGTATGATTCCGATAATTCCACCTGTGATGCTGATTGCAACTGCTTCGCTCAAAAACTGTAGTAAAATATCAGTTCTTGTGGCGCCCAATGCTTTTCTTACTCCGATTTCCTTCATTCTTTCTAATACCGAAGCGAGCATAATATTCATAATACCAATTCCACCAACAAGTAAAGAAATTGAAGCAATTGCTCCCAAAACAAAATTGAAAATTCGTTTTGTGCTTTGCTCTTGCTCCAAAAGCATTTCCGGAACAATTATCTCGAAATCTTCAACTGTATTGTGCTTTCTGAGAAGCATCCTTTTGATAACTTCAGCAGATTGAGTCATTTTCTCATTATTTTTGAAAGTAATGATAATTCTATCGAGTTGATGATAATTCTCAACTTCAATTACTTGCCTACGATTATCTCGCTGTAAATTTGCCTTTGTTACCAAAGAGCGGTTTGCAAATCTCAGCAAAACCGTACTAATGGGAACATAAATATCTTCGTTATAATCGCGCAGATTTAGATTTTGCATATTATCTTTGGATAATTCTCGCTCTTCCAATACTCCGATAACTTTCAGCCATTGAGTGCCGCATTTTATTCGTTTGTTTATTGGATTATCGGTAGGAAATAGTTTCGATTTTATTCGATGAGAAATTATACAAACAGGTTCAGCATTATTGAAATTCTGTTCGTTAAATAAATTTCCAATTTCAATATTTGAAAAATTTGATTTGAAATAGTCTTTATCAATTCCAATCAGATTCACATTACGTTTGAATCCATCAGAATATGCGTTCAATTCCAAAATAATTTCGGGATTCACAGAAACAATGTCAGGAATAATTTTCTTTATAGAATAAACATCAGATAAACTCAATCCCGGTGAAAACTTGCCTGATTTACTTTCTTTTTTTCCGTCATTCTCGCCTTCATTGTCGATTTCTTTCTGCTTATCAGCCAATTCTTTCTTATTTAATGGCTTAATAATAATATTATTTGTGCCAAGCAACTTCATTTTTTCGAGAATTTCCTGCTCTGCACCTTTACCGATAGCAAGCATAGTAATCACCGAAGCAACGCCAAAAATGATTCCAAGTGAAGTCAAAACTGCTCTTAATTTATTAGCCAGAATTGATTCCGAAGCAATTTTAAAATTATAAATAAAAATTTTGTGCATACTTATTACTTCGCTTTTGTGGTATGCAATTCTTTAAATTTTTCGGGAATACTTAAATATATATCATCTTTTTTGGATAAACCTTCTAAAACAATTGCTTCACTTTCGTTCATATCACCAATTTTTATGTAAGATTTCACAGGTTTATCTTTCTTATTTTTATAGATATAGTATTTTTTTTCATTTTTGATAATTTCGGAGTGAATGCACTCAAGTGGAATATACAATGAATTTGGAATAGATGAAATCAGTATCTCGTTTGAAGTGGTCATAGCGGGCAATAGCGTTGTATCTTTGTCTGAAACTTCAATTACTACCTCGAATACTTTTGTATCGGTACCACGCTTTTGCTCACCAATATTGGCAACTCTTGTAACTTTGCCGGATAGTTTTTTGTCAGGATTGGCGTCAAGTCCAATTTTCACATATTGCCCAACTTTTACCTTCTGAATATCTACTTCATTGATGTAAGTAATCGATTCCATAGTTGTCAAATCTGGCAAAGTGGCAACAATTGGTTCCCAAGCACTAATTGTTGAGCCAACAACTATCCTTCTACCATCCCATTCACGAGCATAAATAACCATTCCATCAGCAGGAGCAAGAATTGTAAATTGGCTAAGCGTTTCGTTGAGTCGCTCCATTTGTTGTTGTTGCTTTTGATAATCAGTATAAATTTCGGTCAGTTTGGCAATTGCTTGTTTCACTTTTGTATCATAAGCTTTTTTTGATTGAGCGTAATTTCTTTGAATTTTTTCGTAATCAATTTCTGCTTGACGAATGATTGCAGGTGCTTCATATTTGGATTGTTCAATCAACAATTTCTTTTCTTCAAGCATAAATTTCTGATTTTCCAAATCATCTCTTGCTTGAGATAAGGTAAGCGAACTATCTAATCTCGCCTGAACAAGTTGGCTTTCTATTTTCTGAGATTGAAGTTGAGCATCTTTCAATTTATTCAAAATTTCTGATTTATCAAGTTCAGCCACAAAATCGCCTGTTTTAACAATTTTGCCTTCATCAACCATATTCGTGATTTTCATTTGCCAAATTCCTATCGATCGAGAATTGTCTGCCCCTCGGATATCAATAGAATTTTTGGCTTGCAATTCACCGGTAGCAGAAACATTCGAGATAAAATTACCAAATTTTGGCTTGATTGTTATTTCACTTAATTCAGTTTTTTTGGAAAACATAAAATATGCAGTTACAGCAGATAGAATCAGAATGATGAGTGAGATGATAATTTTCTTTTTCATAAGCAGTTCAATATTGATAAAAATTATTCAAATAACTAAAACATCCTTAAATTATAAGGATG
>JANJUO010000493.1 GCA_024710535.1 bacterium | reverse complement strand
AACAGTGCCGGCTTATAGCTGGATGTGGAGTCATCACGATGTGGTACATCATCATTATAGAAGATACTCGAAAAATCAAATAAATGATTTGTTTCGAGACGCAGGTTTCGAAATAGAGTATTCCACATATTTCAATACATTTTTGTTTTTACCGGCATATCTAAAAAGATTGTCGGAGAAATTTTTGGGTGATAAAAAGAGCGATTCCCCAATTGATGAAGTTCCGGAATTTCTTAATAAAATTTTCACTTCAATTTTCAATTTAGAAAATAGTTTTCTTCCAACGGTGAGTTTTCCGTTTGGATTATCTATTCTTACAGTTGCAAAAAAAATTAATCGGAAATAAATTATGGCAAAAACAATTAATAAGACTGCGCCAGCAACAAAAAAAACTGCTTCTGACCTGAATAATTGGTATATTATCGGTTTGTTTGCAGTTATAACAATAATTTTCTTTTGGAACAATTTGTTCGGTGGAATGTTTTTCTGGGAAGATTTTGTTGAATATGTTTATCCAACACAAACATTGGCGGCACGTGAATTTGGCAAAGGCGTAATTCCATTTTGGAATCATTTTTTATTTTCCGGAATGCCTTTCATTGCCGACTTACAAGTTGGGTTTTTCTATCCATTTAATCGACTTTTATCGCTTTTTGTAGATTCAGAAGGTATGCTATCGGTTTGGTGGCTTCAATTTATCATAATTTTACATTTTTTTATTGCTCAAATCAATGCTTATTATCTTGCAAGAACTCTGAAAATTAGTCAAATTGGATCAATAATTTCGGCTGTTTCTTATTCATTTTCATTTTTGATGGTTTTGCATGTTATTCATCCGATGATTATTGAGCATTTGGCTTGGTTTCCGCTTGTATTAATGCTTTTCATTCGTGGAATTGATGAAAACCGTTTCCGTTGGGCAAAGTATTCAGGTTTGGTTTTGGGGATGAGTATGCTATCGGGACACCCTCAAATAACACTTTTTCAATATTTATTTTTGGGATTTTTATCCATTTGGCATTTGGGATTTGTCTTGAAAAACAAAACTTTCGAGAACAAATTTTTAATGAAAAATATTGTTGTAATGATAATTCCTTTTGCAATTTCTGCCGGTATTTTCATGATTCAATATCTACCATCACAAGAACTTGCCAATATGTCACAAAGAGCAGAAATGAATTACCAAAAATCAGCTGAAGGATCGATGGAGGTTAAGCAAATTCTAACTGCCATAACTCCAAAATTATTCGGATATACAGATGGATCGCGCGATGTAAAAGTTCCATTTTTCCTCACAAATACAAAAAATGAACCTCAACCATATTTTTATTATTGGGAAACGGGTTTTTATTTTGGATTAACTGCGTTGATTTTGGGATTGTTTGGAGCAATTATTGGATTCAAAAATAAATATGGAGCTTTTTTCATTTTTGCAATTGTATTTGGAATATTATATTCATTGGGTTCGAATGGATTTATTCACCAAATTTTCTATAATTTTCCATTGTTCAATCAATTTAGAAATCCGGCTCGTATGATGCTTTTTGCAATCATTGGTTTTTCATTTTTGAGTGGGTTTGGTTTTGATTATCTTAAAGAAAACGTAAAGAATCCTTTGATCCTGAAAAAAATCATAATTGCCGCATCAATTCCAATGCTTTTTGCTATATTAATTTCAATTGGCTTTTTGAATAATGCATTGAGCATTCCAGACCCAATGGTATCAGATATTCAAGGGTATGGCGCTATTAGTTTATTCATAATAATTGTGATATTTGCTTTGATGTTTGCTATAAACAAAGGGCTTATAAATTTTCAAATTGCGGGCTACGCTTTTGTTTTGATAATAATGATAGACATGATTACGGCTGGCTCAGGATTCAATCAAAGCGAGAGCAATCCTGCAGATGAATATGCAATTACAACCGAAATCAAAGATTCATTCAAACCAAAAAATAAAAATAATATTTTCAGGGTAAATACTCGATCATATAATCCACCTTATATGGCAATGAAAAGAAATCAAGGTATGATTAGCGAAATTCATCTTATCGAAGGATATAATCCGCTTGTTCTTCAGAGGGTTAATCCCGCTGTTAGCGATGTTAATACAATTTTGGATCTTCAAAATACAAAATATCGTATAAACATCGATCAACAAGCCGGACAAGTCGGTTTTGTGGAGAGCCCATCATATTTTCCTCGTGCTTGGATGGTTTATAAAACAAATGTATTTGGGAAGAATGAAGTTGAATCAAAAATGAAAGCAGGCACTTTTGATTTCAAAAATGAAGTTGTTTTGGAAGAAAAACCAAATTTGGATTTACCTGAAAATATTGATGAATCAAGAAAATCAAAGATTGAAGTATTGGATTTCTCAACTAATTCTTCAAAATATAAAGTCAAATCCGATGAAAACGGAATTCTTTGCTTTAGCGAAATCTACTATCCGGCATGGAATATTTATGTAAATGGCAAAAAAACTGATTTACTCAGAGCCAACTATTCCCTAAGGGCGGTTGCGATTCCCAAAGGTGATAATATTGTAGAAATGAAGTTTGAATCTACTGCTTTTGCAACAGGAATGTGGATAACTTTGATAACATTAATTGTTTCATTCCTTGATCTTTTGTATTTGAATTTGTTTAGAAAATCGAAATTACAGTCTAATTCGGAGAATTAAGAAATGACCAGAAATATAGAAAAAGTATTTTCGGCGCCACCTTACCATTGGGTTGGCAACGGGTTTAGAGTACATAATTTTTTTCCGGGACGACATAACGGAATTGATTTAAAAAGGATGAGTCCATGGTTTTTGATGGACTACGAAAGTGCATATAATTTTCCTCCAAGCAAGGAGCCACGTGGAGTTTCACCACATCCTCATCGTGGAATAGAAACTGTTTCTATTATTTATCAGGGGAAAATTGCCCATCATGACAGTGTTGGCAATGGTGGTGTTATTGGCGAAAATGATGTTCAATGGATGACTGCAGGAAGTGGCATTTTGCATAAAGAGTATCTTGAGGAAGAATTCAACCGTAAAGGCGGCATTTGTCAAATGGTGCAATTATGGACAAATTTACCGAAAAAGCACAAAATGACAGCTCCAACTTACCAAGATTTGCTATTTGTTGAGCAAAATAAATTCATTTCTGATAATCAAAAAGTGCATTTGAATGTAATTGCAGGTTCATACAAGGATATTATAGGCAAAGCAGAAGTTTTGATGCCAATTGAATTATTCGATTTGGCAATTCAGCAAGATTCAAAAATTGATTTTAATACTAATAAAAATCATAATTTGGGAATGCTTGTAGTTGATGGAAATATTCAGATTAATAATCGCACAAACGTTAAAAAAGACCACTTCATTCTTTTTGAAAATGATGGAACTGATATTAATATCAAAGCAAATGAAAATGCAAAAGTATTGATCTTGGGTGGTGAGCCAATTGATGAGCCAATTGCTCCTTACGGACCATTTGTAATGAATACTATGGATGAGATTCGCCAGGCTTTCAAAGATTATGAAGAAGGTAAATTTGGATTTTTGGAATAAAAAATAATAATCGTAGATGTATGTTCTGTCGGTTGTTACATCTGACATTTTTAGCATCAGTTGTAGCAACTTACGGAACTGAAATACAGAATTGACTGAACAAAAACGAAAAAACCTTCCGAATTTGGAAGGTTTTTTGTATAAAAAGCATCGTAATTATCTTGAATAATATTCAACTACCAATGAAACTTCGCATTGAATTGGCACTTCATCTTTGTGAGGTACATAAGCTAATTTTACACTGAAATCTGATTTGGATAATTCCAAATAAGCAGGAGCATTTGCATTTCTGATTGCTTCTTGGAAGCATTCAATTTTTCTGCTTTTTTCACGGATAGAAATAACATCACCTACTCTAACATGGTATGATGGTTTATCCAAACGCTTTCCATTAACAAGAATATGTCCATGAACAATATATTGTCTTGAAGCATACAATGTTCTGGCTAAACCGGCTCTATAAAGAAGAGCATCAAGTCTGCATTCGAGAAGTTGGATGAGCAAGTCTGCAGTGTTACCTGTAAGCCTTGTTGCCTTTGCATAAGAGTTGCTCATTTGCTTTTCTGAAAGGTTATATTGAAGTCTCAAACGTTGCTTTTCCAACAATTGACGACCGTAGTCAGATTGCTTTGCACGTTTTTTGGAAGCACCATGTTGTCCTGGTGGATATGGCTTATTGCCAGCAATTTTGCCAGCTTTCGGAGTCAAGT
>JANJUO010000155.1 GCA_024710535.1 bacterium | reverse complement strand
TTATGTGATAGAAGAATTGATTAATTGGGAAGATCCATTTAATGACCCTATATTCAAATTAACTTTTCCACAACGGGATATGCTCCCAAATAATCATTACGAAATAATGGCAAATCTCATTAAAAGTGATGCTGATAAACAAACATTGTTGCTTGAAGCAAATAAAATCAGAAATAGTTTAAATCCTCATCCTGCGGGACAAATCAATCATAATATTCCAAATTACCTAGGTAAAAAACTTGACGGAATTCAGCATAAATACGCTCAAACAGTGCTGTTTTTCCCTTCACAGGGACAAACTTGCCATAGTTACTGCACTTTTTGTTTTCGATGGCCCCAATTTGTTAATATTGATGATTTGAAATTCTCAACAAATGATTTGGATTCTGTTTTGGAGTATATCAGGATTCATCCGGAGGTTACAGACTTACTATTTACGGGTGGAGATCCAATGGTAATGAGTCCAAATTTGATTGCAAAGTACTTCGATAAAATTATCAATGCCAAAATTCCACATTTACGAAATATTAGAATTGGCACTAAATCCCTTGCTTATTTCCCTTATCTATATCTTTCAAAGCCAGGTGGAGAAATAATATTAAAAACATTCAAGAAGGCGATAGATAATGGTTTGCATGTTTCAATTATGGCACATTTTAATCATTACAAAGAACTCGAAACAGTTGCTGTTAGAGTCGCAATCGATAAAATATTAAGTTCGGGAGCAAGAATTAGAACGCAATCTCCAGTTTTCAAACATATAAACGACTCCGCAGAAATTTGGGAAAAAATGCTGAATATGCAGGTAAATTTAGGATTAATTCCATATTATATGTTTATTGCAAGAGATACTGGAGCACAGCATTACTTCAAGGTTTCACTCGTTGAAGCATGGCAAATTTTTAGAACTGCTTATGGAAAACTCAGTGGCTTGGCAAGAACGGTTCGTGGTCCTTCAATGTCTTGTGGTCCAGGTAAGATTCAAGTGCTTGGCGTATCCGAAATTCAAAGTCAAAAAGTATTTGTGTTGAGATTTCTGCAAGGTAGAAATGGTGATTGGGTACATAGACCATTTTTTGCAAAATATGATGAAAATGCTTATTGGATAACAGATTTAAAGCCCGCATTCGATGAAGAGAAATTCTTTTACGAAGATGAATTGAAGGAAATATATGCAAGAATGGAAATGACTGATGATATTGAAATGGATTAGAAAAACATCTAAATTTTTTGAGCAATTCTGAGCTTGGCACTTCTTGCTCTTGGATTAGCTTCGATCTCCTGTTCGCTTGGATAGATGGGCTTTTTTGTAATTAATTTCAATTGTGGAATTTTTTCGTCTGCTTTCGAAGAGAATTCTCTGAAAAGAGTTTTTACAATTCTATCTTCTAATGAATGATAAGACATTATTACAATTGTTGCATCAGTGGCAAGAATGGGAATTATATTTTTTATAGTCCGCTCCAAAACGTTAAGCTCGTCATTTATATAAATACGAATTGCCTGAAAAACACGCGATAATGTTTTGAATTGAAGATTGAAAGGAACACAATTTTCTATAATTTCTTTGAGATCGAATGTGGTTTTTAAAGGTGATAGGCGGCGTCTTTCGATAAGTCGCCGCACAATCAACTTTGCGCGTGGTTCTTCGCCGTAAGTGCGAAGAATCATTTCAAGCTCATCCGAATTTGCATTATTCAACAGGTCTTCTGCCGACATGCCTTTTGTACCGAATCGCATATCGAGCGGTGATTCCACCCGATAACTTAACCCCCTCGACTCGGAGTCCAACTGCCTTGAGGAAACGCCCAAATCCAGCAGAAGACCGTTTATATTCCCGTATTCTAACGCATTTTCGGGAGCTTTGCTGTAGCAATCATTATATAAACGAAGTCTAACGGAAGCAGAATCATTCAAATAAGAATGATACTTCCTCTCACAATGCTCGATGGCAAATGGATCTTTATCAAAAGCCAGCAGAATTCCCCCCTCTGTCAAGCTTTCCAAGATCCGCGCTGCATGCCCCCCGCCTCCGAGAGTTCCGTCTATATAAATACCGCTACGGTTATTTATCAAATTTTCAATACATTCATTCAGTAAAACAGGCAAATGATAATCATACTCAGCAACTTTATCTTTGTCAACTTTGCGTCTGTTATAATTTGATTTTTTCTTTTTCATCATCAAATAGACATAACTTTTTCGGCAACTTCTTCATATTTCTGCGAATGTCGATTCAAATATTTTTCATAACGATCGGGATTCCAAAATTCAATATGGTCAACCATACCTACAATTGTTACCTTGCCTTCAAGACCACCAAATTCCACCAATTTCTTGGGGATATTGATTCTTTGCTGAGCGTCCAAAGGTGCTTCTTCGTTCCATTGCAATAGCATACGTAGAAAAAATCTGTTATCTTCTTGATATTGATTAAGTTGCTTAAATTTTTCTGCATATTTTTGCCATTCATTCATAGGATAAGCATAAATACAATCGTCCAAGCCCCTTGTTAGCATGAAAGTATCATTAGCCTCGGGAGCAAGTGCCTTTCGCATCTTAGACGGGATATTCACCCTGCCTTTGTTGTCGATTGAATATGTTTCTTCGCCTTGAAAAAATGACATTTTAATCCAAAAAAACCAAAATCATCCAAAATTTACCTGCATTTTTGCCAGTCATGCAAAATTTAGGGAAAATTTCCCACTTTTACCCACTTGACGAATGCAATTTACACAAAGATTTGAAATTGATAAAAGATTTTTTTTAATTTTTATCAACATTTTAATTTATTGAATATCAAAAAAGAAAATAATAATGGGATTTTGATGGATATAGGGATGATTTATTAAAAGGTAGTTCGATTTTATTATCAAAATTAATATAAAGTTGTTTCAGAATTTTGCTATCTGTTATTTTGATGAAAGCAAATTCGAACAAAATAAAAAAATATCACCATGCTTTAGGAATAAATTTATCAGATTTATGCAATTTAACTATATCATCAGTTATTGAAATAAAATATATGCCGTTTTTCTCCAATTCTTTTATATTATCTTTGTTGAATTCTGTTGCCATAATTACACCATAAATTTTCTTATCTTTATGTTCCGGTGAGTTAATTTTAAATTTTTCAATACTACTCAAAATTTGTCTCAAATCATCTTTTCTATATTTACTTTTGATTTCAATTATATAACAAGCCTCATTGGATATAGCGAGCATATCTATTTCAATAGAATCTCCATTCATTAAGAATTTTTGATTTTGAGAAATGCTTTTGCAATGAAATTGTTCAGCAAATAATTTTTCCAAAGAAGGAAATACTAATGCCTCATTAAAAGAACCAAATTTATTTCCAAGATTTCCAATATCTTGACTAACTCTCTTTACAAGTTTTTCAGTTTCTTTTAAACTAAGTGCATTTTCTTGAATCAATTTTTTTGTTTCATTAAATTGCAAATCAGTTTCTTTAAATCTTCTGTCAGTTTCTTTCTGACTTTCTCTCAATTCTAAGAACAAATCCATTAGTTGCTCATAAGTTAGAGTTGCTTTCTCCATTTTTATTTTCTCCTAAATATATTGCAAAAACGAAATAGTATATATCTTATTTTTGCATATTATCTTTTGGATTAATCTCAATTTTTTTGATTATTTGAAATATTTTTTAATGTTTTGTCCAATTTTTTTATTATTTTCGACTACGTTTATGTGAAGGAGAAAAATTATAAGAAATTATAAAAAATATAGCGATAATAAATTGCTCGAAGAAATAGCAAAGTCAGAAAATTATGATTTTGCCTTTTCGGAACTTTATGAACGTTATTCACGAAATTTGTATTTGTTCTGTAAGCATTATGCTCAAAGCAAAGATGATTTGCAAAATGCGTATCAAGAGGCATGGATTTCATTATTTGAGAATATTCGTGCAGGTAAGGAAATCAAATCAACTATTGCATTTCTGATTACTGTTGCAAGAAGAAGGATTACTGATAGTATTCGCAAATCAAAAAAGAAACCTGAAGTTGTTGAGTTTAATGATAATATGATTTTGAAAATTGATGAAGAATTTGATAGCGAAGCAAGTCAATTGCTTTTTGAAGCAATTAATAAACTTGACGAAAAATACAAGGAAGCACTTGTTTTGAATAGAATTGCCGGATTGAATGGGAAAGAGCTTGCAGAAATTTCTGGTGTAAGTGATGAATGTATCAGAAAGAGGTCGCAAAGGGCTCTGGGAAAACTCAAATTAATAATTTTGGAACTCAATAAGGATAATGGAAATGAGTAAAATTAAGAAACAAAAATGGTACAAGAATGTTCCTATTATTGAAATGACAGAATTAATTAATAATTACGTTATGCATACTTCTGTTCCAATTGAACAAAAAGAAACTATTTTCAATAAAATCTCAAATCCTACACCTAAGAAAAAAAAGTCTGCAAAAGCATTGAGTTTCTTATTTTTGCTTAATTTTCCAAGTAAGAGCAAAAGTAATATTAATCCTATTTATTGGCTTACAATTTCTTCGATGCTTATATTTATAAATTTGCCGATTGATAATTCATCAATTGAAAATAAAAATTTTAGTATAATCAGTTCAAATGAAATTTCTGAAGTTAAATCAGAAAACTGCAACAGTAAAAGTTTCTTATCTGAAAAAATTGCTCAAGAAACAATTCAAAATCAGATAGAAGAGCCAATTGCAGATATAACATTTAAAACAATTCCACTTGAGAATACGACATATTTTCCAGCAAAAATTAATAAAATTGAATATTCGATTAATCCAAATTCAATCCATAATTTTCAAATGAATTCAAAAGAAGAAATTGCAGATTTGAATATGAATTTTGAAATGAAATACCATACATTTTTCAATATCGGAAATGTAAATTTAGATGCTCCAAATGAGGCAATTCTCAAAAATTATTCTTTTGGATTGTGGTATTTAATTTCAAATAATTTTAAAATTGGTGCTGAATTCCGGCAGGAAAGTTTTACAAAGTTGGAAACAAATTCATTTAATTCATCAACGAATGCGATGGCATTCAATATGAATTGCTGGGAAATGGCTGTGAAATTCAAATCAAGTAAAGAAATTTTCAATACAAATCCAATTATGCAATTGAATTTGGGTGGAGGCAAGCATGGATTTGTTTCACGACT
>JANJUO010000144.1 GCA_024710535.1 bacterium | reverse complement strand
ACTGGGATAAATATTCCAACCTATTCCTCGAGCCTCAAAAACGTGCTCTCAAAGTAGGTTTGGAGGCGATTGAATCAAAAGGAAACCGGAGTATTCTTCCTTTGGATGAGAAAATCAATTTTGCAGGATTTGCTTTTATTCAACGTGATGCGGATTTGCAATCGGCTTCACGCTTTTTTACAATGCTTTCTCAAGCCACCGAAAATGACTGTGATTATGCATTTATTAATGATGAAATTAATGATGAGCAGATTCAGGATTATTTGGATGGAATCAAAGATGCTGAATTGATTATTTTTGCTGTATTTATGAAGGCAGTTGCATTCAATGGCTCAATTAAACCAAATGAAAAAATTTCCGAAATTTTCAATAAATTAAAAACAGATAAAAAAACTTTGCTAATTCTTTTTGGAAATCCATACTTAGATGACATTGTTGAGCATGATTTATTGATTAGAACTTATTCCGATTCTTTTGCTTCTCTTGCGGCGACTGTTGTTAAGCTAACCGGAAGAGAATCTGCTGTTGATTATTAACTATTTCTTTGAAAAATTAACAACTTTGTGTATTTTTAAATTTATAAAATTTGCATTTATTAAGAAAAATTATATGTATAAATTGACGATGAAAAAAACTATATTTTTAATTTTGATTTTGTTCTCTTTTAATTTGACTTTTTCGCAAGTAAAAGGCATTAGTTCCTCTGAAAATAACGAATTATATCAGATGGAAATGGAAAATCAAATGGGATCCGAAGGCGACTTCAAAACCGAAGCCCAACCTGTTGGTAATGTTATAGATCCTAAGTATTATAAAGTAGGTCCCGGAGATTTGATAACAATTCAATCTCTGCCTCCAATTTCCGGAAAAACAATACACAATTTGGAAGTGGCGCCAGACGTAAGTTTGATGCTTCCAAGAAGTGGGAAATTGGATATTGCCGGAATGACTTTATTTCAAGTAGAAGAGAAAATTAGAGAAATTTATCAGAATATGAATAAAGCATTTCAGATTAGTATAGGATTAAAAAGATCCAGAAATTGCATTGTTTCTATTCGAGGAAATGTGATTTTCCCTTCTAATTATACATTGCCGGCGGCATATAGAATTTCAACTTCTGTATTGTTTGCAAATCAAATTCAAAAATCACAAGTGCCATCCCAACAGATGGAGGCACTTTTGCAAATTAAAGAAAAGCAACGCGAAACGGAAAGATTGTTTTCTGAAAGTGGTATATCCTCAAATTCTGTTTATTGGACAAGGAATATCACCATTTTGCATAACGATGGAACTTCTTCTTATGTTGATTTAGAAAAAGCGGCGGCTTTGAATTCTCCGGAATTCGATCCATACTTGCGTGAAGGCGATCAGATTATCGTTCCCTTTGAAAAGGATAATTATCCAAGACTATCAATTTCTGGTGCCATTAATCGACCCATTCTTTTACCTTACAAAACTGGTGACAAAGCATCTTTATTGCTTAAATTTGGTTATGGTTTAACGGAAAAAGCCGACTTAAATAATGTTTATCTTAATTTACCTGCTTCAAAAAGAAAAATTCAATTAAAAATAGATAAAAATTTGAATTTATTGAGTGAGGATATTGAATTGGAGCCGGGTACAACAATTGTTGTAGGGCAAATTCCCGAACCAAAATTTCATACTCCGGGTGTTGTTTCTGTGAAAGGTGAAGTAAATATACCTGGAAACTACTTAATTGAAGCTGGTGTTACAAGATTAAAAGATATTATTACTGATGCCGGTGGTTTCACCGAAGAAGCATATCTTCCGCTTGCTCACATAATTCGTAGAGAGAATAATCAAAACTCGATTATCGATCCAAGAAGAGAAACCTACGAAGTATTGCAATACAGCGACTTAACTATGGATGATACTGTTCGATATTTTATTGATATGAAGTACAAACAGCCTTTGGTATCTGTTGATTTCGAGGATTGTTTCATAAAAAATCAAAATGAAGATAATGTTTTGCTTCTGGATGGCGATGTAATAACAATTCCTTCCAATCCCGGCAAAGTTTTCGTGTTTGGGCAGGTTAATTCTCCCGGATATGTTGAATTTAGTGAGGGAAAAACAATGGAATGGTATATCGAAAAAGCCGGTGGCGCCGCTGAAGGATCCCAAAAGCATAGAGCAAGAATCATTCGTGGCAGAACTAATGTATGGATAGAGGGTGATGAAAAAACTGTGGTTTATGCGGGAGATAGAGTTTACATTCCAAGAATTCCAGACGAGCCTACGCATATCAAACTCGCAAGATATAGCATTATTGCCGGCGCTATCTCGACTCTTTTCGGCGTTATAAATATTATTTATAATTTAAATAAATAAAAATGTTCTCAAAAATTAGTTATATAGTAGTATTAATATTGATATTTTTTGCACCTTGTTTTTCACAAGTTGAGAATATTCCTGTATCTAATGCTGTTTATAAATTTTTGATCAAAGCAGAAACAAGAGGTATTTTGAAAAATTTCTCATCAACAGATTTACCTCTTCAAAGAAAAGAAATTATTAAGCAATTAACAATCATCAATGAAAAAAGGCATTTACTTTCAAGTGCAGAACAAGGTTCTTTGGATTTGTTTTGTCAAGAATTTGATATAATTCCTAAGCAATCATTGGTATTATTTTCAAGCAAAACAGATTCAAATTCAATTTTTTCTGAAAGATTTTTTACTGAAGATGAAAAATTGATTTTCAAATATTCGGATTCTTCAATTCATACTCAATTCGAGCCATTAATTGCGGCAGATCTTATGTTTTCAAATGATGAAAATTCAAAATCAATGAATGCAGTTATTGGACATTTGGGATTTAGATTAGCCGGAAGCATAGATGATAACTTTGGATATAATTTTCAAGTTACAAATGGCTCATTATTTGCAGGCGAAAGAGAATTAGCAATGAAAGATGCAAAATATAGTCAGAATGTAAAGTTTTCCGATTTGAAAAATGATGTGGACATCCAGGAATCACAAATTGCTTATCAAAATAAATGGTTTTATTCTTCAATCGGAAGAGAAACTCGTTTGATTGGATCGGGATTGGAGCAAAGATTAATTGCATCTGCAAATTCTCCATCTTTCGATGCTCTAACAATTGCCGCAAAATTTGATGGTTTTGAATACAAATTCTCACATTTTTCTTTAATGGCTCTTCATGAAGAACATTATGGTTATAACGCAGGATCATTTTTGAAAATTCCATCAAAATTTATGGCTTTTCATAGGTTTTCTCTTCGTCCATCTTGGGGTGAAATTGGCTTTTGGGAAAGCGTTATCTATAGCGAACGAGGATTTGATTTAGCATATTTGAATCCATTGAGTTTTTTTAAATCACTTGAACATTCTTTACGCGATCGAGACAATTCTGCAATGGGATTGGATTGGACAATAAGACCATTTGATAATATTCAAATAAAAGGAACTTATTTTCTTGATGATATTATTTTTAGTGAAGTCGGAAATGGTTTTTGGAGCAATAAAGCGGCTTTCAATATTGCTCTGAATGTTGTTCTTCCTCATTCATTTGACTTTGCATTTGAATATGCAAGAGTGGAGCCATACACATTTTCTCATTATAATGTGCAAAATTCTGTTACAAATGATGGAAGACTTATCGGCTCATCTTTGATGCCTAATTCACATAGCTTTACTTCTGAATTAAATTACTGGTTTGGAGGTAGATATCCTCTAACTCTTTCAATTCAATACATCGAAAGCGGAAAAAATATTTACGATGATGATGGAGAATTGAAATTGAATGTGGGAAGCAATCCATTGCAAACTATAAGATGGGGAGATGCTACTTATTTAAATTTTTTAGATGGAAATAAAATATATTCAACCAATATCAGTTTATCATCCGGTGTTGAAATATTTAGAAATCTCAATATTCTTTTTCATTATAAATATGCAATTGTGAATAGCTTTGCAGAAAATTTTTTTAGAATTATCATAAGGGTAAATGAATTCTAATGGAATATAAAATTGACATTTTCGTAGTATTGATAATCTCTTTATATTTTTTATATATTTATTTCATAGCATTGTATCCTGTGCTAATTTTATTCTTATCTTCTTTCTTTGCAAAGGGATTGAGTCTAAATAAACTCGATGACAAGAATCTGCCGGAAGTAACTATTATAATTTCTGCGTATAACGAAGAAGATTTGATATGGAATTGTATAAAATCAATATTTGATTCAGAATACGATATCGAAAGAATCAAAGTGCTGGTGGGATCGGATGGATCAACGGACAATACTGTTCTGAAATTAAAGCAATTGAAAGAAATTTATCCGAAAATTGATTATTATAGTTTCGACAGAAAGGGAAAAAACTACGTAATCAACCAACTTTCAGCGAAGGCATCTACAGATTTGATATTCTATATGGATGCAGATTGCAGAATTGATACCCCAACTTTGAGAAGAATGGTCGAAAAATTCACCGATCCTAATGTTGGCGCCGTGATTGCTAATATGGTTTCCTACGGTTATGAAATAGAAGACAACGAAGTTGGAAATGTAAGAGAAAATGCAGGCTTCAAAGGCGAATCGATTTATCAAAAATTCGAATTGATTTTGCGTGTGCACGAAAGCAGAATCTTTTCAACGCCCGGCTCTTTGGGAGCGTTTTATGGAATAAGAAAAATATACTATTCCCCTCTTCCAAACGACAAAGTTTGCGATGATATGATGCCAATTTTGAATGTAGCAAAATTCAAAAAGCGTTCATACTTCGACGAAGACTCTTATGTGTGGGAAGTTCGCAAAAAATCATTGACAAATGAATTAGATAGACGCGCGAGAGTTTCCGCAGGAGTCTATTCCACTTTATATGCGGCAAAGGAATTACTGCTTCCGAACTACGGATGGTTTTCTTTCTTCTTGATTTCTCATAAATTAATCAGACTTCTATCGCCTTTCTTCTTGATTTTGATATTTTTGTTCTCTTTTTTCATTCAAGATTCAATAATGATGAATATTAGCTTCGGAATTTTATTAATTATAACGGTTACGGGCTTCGCAGGATATTTATTGGAAAAAGTTAACATAGTTTTCTTTCCTTTCAAAATATCGCTTTATTTTTTGACGATGAATTTGGGCTTATTCATAGCATTTTTTAAATTTATTTTTGACAAAAAGATCGCAATTTGGGAGCAGAAATGATGCAAAGCGATTTCAAATCAAATAACAACATCATTAATTCCGGGAATTTTCTAAAATCTAAGCATAGAATATTGCTTCTGCAGATATTATCAGACATTATTTCCCTTTCAATAAGTTTTAGCATTTTGTTTTTTATCAGATTTGAATCAGGAATTGTTGAAAGCCACATCAAACCCGGAGCTTTTGAGTATGCTTTTGGGATTGTAATGATGCTTTTTTTCTGGATGACTGTGTTTTTCTTTACCGGAATGTATAAAAATTGGTACGAACGCAGTCCTTTCGATGAACTTGCCTCTGTCATCAAAGTTACTTTGGTTAGCTCGGCATTGATTGTTATTGCAATTAATCTCGACAGCTCAAACTCGCCACGAATGCTCTTTCTATATTTCATTGCGATTATGACTTTCAATGTTTTTGTGGGTAGATTTATAATTCGAATTATTGAAAAAAAATTAAGAGAGCAGAAAAAGATATTCATAAATGCATTCATAATTGGCAATTCCAAAAAAGCAATTGATTTTTATCAAAAAACTCTCAAATCGCCGGCTTGGGGATACAAAATTGTGGGCTTTATCTTAACTGATAATGATAATTTAGAATTGGAAGAGATCCAAAAAGCAAATATTAATCTTGGAACATTACAAGATTTGGAAAAAATGATTCTCAAGTTTAAGCCGGAAGAAATTATCATCACTTCTGCAGACCTGAAACATTCTGATTTGATTGGAATTGCTACCCGATGCGCCGAGAGCAAGGTTATCGTCAAAATTGAACCCGACTTATATGATATTTTCACCGGTCAAACAAAAACGCATATCTTATATGGAATTCCACTCATCGAAATCAAAACGCAATTAATGAAACCTTGGCAAGAATTTATCAAAAGACTTTTCGATATTGTTTTTAGTTTGTTAGTACTGATCATTGGATTACCAATTTGGCTCTTAATTGGACTAATTGTGCGCTTAGAATCCTCCGGTCCGGTTATCTACACACAAATCAGAGTGGGAAGAAACGGGAAAATTTTCAAAATGTACAAGTTTCGCTCGATGGTCAAAGATGCAAATAAGTCCGAAAGACAATGGACAATCGTAAACGATCCGCGAGTGACCAAATTCGGAAGATTTATTCGCAAAACGCATCTCGATGAGATCCCACAATTCTATAATGTGCTTATTGGTGATATGAGTGTGGTTGGTCCAAGACCCGAACAGCCGAAATATGTTGATGAATTTTCGCAAGCATTACCTTATTACAAGCGAAGATTACTCGTTCGCCCCGGCATAACAGGATGGTGGCAGGTGCAATATCAGCCGCATGTGTTGGGACTTGAAGAAATCGAGAATCGCTTGAAAGATGATTTTTATTATATAGAAAATATGTCTATACAATTAGACGTTGAAATAGTTGTTCGCACCGTTTGGTGTGTATTTAAAGGACATGGGCAGGCATGAGGTGTTATGAAATCTATTGTTGTTATTCCAACTTATAACGAAAAAGAAAATATTGCTTCGATTATCAATGAAGTTTTGAAGCAAATTGAAGGGCTGAATATCCTCATCGTTGACGATAATTCCCCTGACGGCACTGCCGACATTGTTAGGCAAATGCAGAAGCTTAACCCAAGGATTCACCTCATTGTACGAGCCGGAAAGATGGGTTTGGGCACCGCTTATTGCGAGGGATTCAGGTATGCGCTTGATTTAGGATATGAAGCGATTTTTGAAATGGACGCAGATTTTTCCCACGACCCCAAAGAGTTGCCTAATTTCCTTGAGGCGTTGAAGGAAAATGACCTTGTGATTGGATCAAGATATATCAAAGGCGTTAATGTGGTAAATTGGCCCCTTAGCAGACTACTTCTGAGCTATGGAGCAAGTATGTACACCCGCATAATATCAGGGATGCCGATTATGGATGCAACTGCGGGCTTTAAATGCTTTCGTGCAGAGGCATTAAGAAAGATAGACTTCGATGCAGTTCGATCGAACGGCTATGGATTCCAAATTGAAATGAATTTCAGACTCTGGAAATCAGGTGCAAGAATAAAAGAAATACCAATAATATTCATAGATAGAACAAGTGGAGTCTCCAAGATGAACAAAAAAATCGTCTATGAAGCTGTATTTCTTGTTTGGAAATTGAAATTCTTCTGGAAAAGAATGAACAAGAAAAAAATAAGATAATCAAGAGATAAATCTTAGAATTAAAACAAGAATAATTCCAAAAAATCTACATTCAAAACATCCGAACTTATCAAAGAATCGGATGTTTTTTTTATTTAATTCTTCATATTATTAAATCAAAGCATTCAAAACACTCAATTATTGAATAGATATTTCAATTCAATTTATAAATTTATAAATTAATTTAACAAAAAAATAAATTGATTTTATAAATTTATAATTTTTATTAATAAAATAACAAATAATTACTAATCAAAAAGAGATATTTATAATTTACAATAAATTTTGCCCTCATAAATCGTTATACTGTAAGGATCAAAAGACCAAAAATTCTAATCAAAAGACCAAAAATCTTAATCAAAAGACCAAATATTCTAATCAAAAGACAAATTTTTTCATAAAATATTCCAATATTTCTAATCAAAAAAAATATTATTATAATT